>JBDRUJ010000046.1:0-11636 GCA_039801285.1 Caldifarciminota bacterium | reverse complement strand
GAAATTGAACACTGAACCAATCTAGACTACAAGACCTGCGTTTTGGGACTTGACGTGTCTCAATCGGATTTTATAATTTATCTGGGTTACATCTGAAAGTGCCACCAAGGCACAATTACATAAGCCTTTGGTCAATTTTTGAGCGCGGCTCAAAAGGAGGTTGCGGTGAACCGAAGCGCGATGACCGGATTTAGAAAATGTTCCCCCACAGCCCCTAGCGGGGCACGACCTGCTGTTGGTTTCTGGGTGCTGGCGGTTACCTTCTTAGCACCGGTTGCTTTTGCTCAGGTAGATACCGCCTGGACCCGGGTGTTCAACGGTCCGGGCTCCGGTTCCGACGAAGCCCAGGCAATGGCGGTGGACCGGTTCGGCAATGTCCATGTTACCGGATATGGCATGGGCATCGCCACCGGGTACGACTATCAGACCATCAAATACAGCCCGGACGGAAATCAGCAGTGGATTGCCTGGTTCACATCCCTGGGGTCACTCACCGACCAGGCCTCTGCCATCGCAATTGACACCGGTGATAATGTCTTCGTCACCGGGTCCAGCCCGAACCCTGCCGGAGATTATGACTTTCTCACGATAAAATACAGCCCCAGCGGCATTGAACAGTGGGTGCGGCCCTATAACGGCCCTGGTGCCAGTTCCGATGGTGCGCGGGCGCTGGCGGTTGACCTTGCTGGCAACTGTTATGTGACCGGCTACAGCACCAACTCCGCCGGCAACTATGACATTCTTACCCTGAAGTACGACCCCTCCGGCAATCTCCTCTGGGTCTCTGCCTACAATGGCCCGGCAAACAGCACTGACTATCCGAACGCAATATTGGTTGATAATCTCGGCAATCTCTATGTTACCGGCTACAGCCTGCAGAGCAGCGGCATGTATGACTATCTCACGATAAAATACCGGGCGGCTACTGGCGAGACCCTCTGGACCAGACGCTACAACGGCACGGGCAATGGCACCGACATGGCCTATGCCCTGGCGCTCGACAGTGCCGGTAATGTCATTGTGACCGGAGCGAGCACCGGGTCGATGGGTGCCGATTACGACATTGTGATTGTGAAGTACGACCCAAACGGGGTGACCAGGTGGGTCACCAGGTACAACGGCCCAGGCAGCGACAACGACGGCGGCAACGCCATTGGCGTTGACCAGCTGGGTAATGTCTATGTGGCCGGTTATTCCACCGGTGCCGGGACCAGCTATGATTTGACGCTTATTTCCTACAATCAGGCGGGAGCATTTCGCTGGGTCCGGCGCTATGACGGCCCGGTAAGCGGCTATGACATCGGCACGGCACTCGCAATTGACAGTGCGGCCAATGTCTATGTCACCGGCTATTCACAGGGTAGTGGTAGCGGCTATGACTACGTCACCTGCCGCTATGACATGAACGGCAACCGACAGTGGCTCCGGCGCTACAACGGAGCGGGAAACGGCACAGACATGGCGCGCTCGGTCTCGCTCGACCGCTGGAACAACGTTTATGTTACCGGCTCAAGCTACGGCGGCTCGAGCTACGGCACCGACTATCTGACAATCAAGTACATCCAGCCCGATGCGGCAGTTGATGCAATCCTCGTTCCCGGTGGCCTGATTGACTCCAGCCAGCTCATTGTTCCACAGGTTCGGGTTCGCAACCTGGGCAGTGCCACCACCAACATCCAGGTGATGCTGCGTATCCGCAACAAATCGGGTGCCGAGGTCTACTTCGATGCGGCACCGGCCAACAACGTCAGCCCGGGCGACTACGCAACAGTTTCTTTCAACCCCTGGTCAAAGCCCTATCCGCTTGGAGAATATTCCGCCTTCTGCTCAACCTGGGTTGCGTTCGACGGCGTCCCTCAAAACGACACCATGAGCCAGCGGTTCAGTGTTACCGCGGGCCCCTATGGCTGGGTTGAGGTTGAACCTGTCCCTTCAAGCCCCAGTGGTCGGGATGTGAAGGACGGCGGCAGCCTCTGTTTCCTTGCGGCAAACTCAAGGGTCTATGCGCTTAAGGCCTATAAGAGTGGCGACTTCTATGCCTATAACCCTGCGGCAAATAACTGGCAGGAGCTCAACCAGGTTCCACCCGGCCCAAGCAATAGGCTGCCCAAAGGTGGCGCGGTCATTGCCGACGACGACCAAAGCCGCATCTATCTTGTCAAAGGTAACAGCACCTTAGAGTTCTACTGCTATGACCTCGACAGTGCCAAATGGATTCAGCTGAACGACATCCCGGCCGGCCCCTCGGGTAAGAAGGTTCGGAGCGGCAGTGACATGCAGTTCGTGATGGTCAACGGCACCGGCTATCTCTACCTGCTCAAGGGCTACAGGAATGAGTTCTACCGCTTCAACACCCAGACCGAGGAGTGGGAAAACCTGCCCGACGCCCCTACCCCCGTCTACCCGAAGTGGGACAAGGGTTCGTTCCTTGTGTACGACGAGGGTGATATCCTCTATGCGGGCAAAGCCAAAACCAATGAAATCTTCCGGTTTTATATTTCAGCCGGCATCTGGGATTCCGTTCCAGTTACCTTTGTTCCGTTCTACAATCGTCAGAGTGGCCAGAGCAAGAAGCTCAAGGATGGCGGCTGCGCCACATGGTTCCAAGGTTCACTTTACTGTCTCAAGGGCGGTAACACCTGTGACTTCTTTCAGTGGACCCCTTCATCAAACTCGTGGGTGGAGCTGGAGACACTTCCCTCTTTCGGCTCGTCGGGCAAGAAGAAGCGGGTGAAGGCCGGCGCCGACATCACATCAACCGGCGGTGCCTTCTATGCGCTCAAGGGGAACAAGACCCGAGAAATGTGGCGCTATGCCCTGGCACCCTCGCCGGAAAACAGTTCACAGCAGGGAGCTGGCGGCTCGCAACCCGTCCCGTTCCGCGTGCGCTTGTGGCCCAATCCGGCGCGGGGAGTGGTTTTGCTAACAACCACTGCGGGCCAAGGAAGAAAGCAGATTGAAGTATTTGATGTGTCGGGGCGCAGGCTCATTACAACAGCTTCGGAGCACAGCACAGTGAATATCGGAACAGGCCGACTACCAGCAGGCATATATCTGGTCGGTGTTGAGCAAAATGGGCATATTGGCCTTGCGAAATTGATAATCCAGCGTTAGCGGCCCGGAGTTGCTACACTAAAGAGGGTCGTGGTAAGTAGTGTCTATTTATAAGCACCCATAAGGTGCACAAACTCTTTTGCAACTTTCATCGATTTACTAAAGTCTATAAAATAACCGCACTAACTCAAACCGGAGAAAACAGTTATGGAGACATTCAAAGATGATATCAAGCGCGTTCATGAAGAGATTGAGCGCGAGAGTCTGTTCGTTCATGCGATAACCAATGAGGTTGGCAAGGTTATCGTCGGTCAGAAATACCTGATTGAGCGTCTGCTGGTTGGGCTCTTGGCGAATGGCCATCTCCTGATTGAAGGTGTGCCGGGACTTGCCAAGACCTATGCTGTTAAGACGCTGGCTCAGACTATTGCGACCAGGTTCCAGCGGATTCAGTTCACGCCGGACCTGCTGCCAGCCGACATCATCGGGACCCAAATCTACAATCAGCGAACCGGTGAATTTGTAGCCCGAAAAGGGCCGATATTTGCCAATCTGGTGCTGGCCGACGAAATCAATCGAGCGCCCCCGAAGGTGCAAAGTGCCCTCTTAGAGGCGATGCAGGAACGGCAGGTGACAATCGGTGACGAGACCTATAAGCTTGACGACCCGTTTCTCGTTCTGGCCACTCAGAATCCGATAGAGCAGGAGGGAACCTATCCTCTGCCTGAGGCTCAGACCGACCGATTCCTGCTGAAGTTACGCATCTCCTATCCCTCCAAGGATGAAGAGCGGCAGATTGTTGACCGGATGACGACTGGGGTCGAACCGAGGGCTGAGCCGGCAGTTGATGCCCAGGCCATCATTCGTGCCCGCGACCTCTGCACCAAAATCTACGTTGACGAAAAGCTCAAGGATTACATCCTCAATCTTGTCTTCGCCACACGGTTCCCGAAGGATTACAACCTTGCCGACCTTGAGCCGCTCATCCGGTACGGTGCCTCACCTCGGGCATCAATCTATCTTCTCACCGCAGCTCGGGCAATGGCCTTTCTGCGGCGCAGGGGGTTCGTGATTCCTGAGGACATCAAGGAGCTGGCACCGGATGTGCTGCGGCACCGGATTATCCTTTCCTATGAAGCTGAGGCTGAGGAGCTGACATCGGACGACATCATCAAACGGGTGCTGGAAGGGGTAGAGGTCCCCTGATGGTTGCCACGAAAGGGTCCGGCCCGCCACTAACCAGCCGGCTTGCCAAGATTCGTGCGGTGGAGATTCGGACCAAGCGGCTGGTCAATACTCTCTTCTCCGGAGATTACAAGTCAAGCTTCAAGGGTCGGGGCATCGAGTTTCTTGATGTCCGGGAGTATCTGCCCGGTGACGATGTCCGGACCATCGATTGGAAGGTTACCGCGCGGTTTGGCCGACCGTTTGTCAAGAAGTTTGCCGAGGAACGGGAGCTGGTTGTCCTTCTCGTGGTTGACGCCTCGGGCTCGGACCGGTTCGGAACCAAACGCCTCTTCAAACTGGAGCAGGCAGCCCAGGTGGCGGCCACCCTTGCCTTCTCGGCAATCCGCAACAACGACAAGGTGGGCATCCTCTTCTTCACCGACCGCATCGAACGGTTCGTGCCACCGCGCAAGGGCCGTTTCCATGTCCTGAGGCTCATCCGCGACATCCTCTTCTTTGAGCCCCAGCATCGTGGCACCGAGCCGGTACAGGCGCTGGAGTTTCTGATGCACGCCCTGAAGCGTCGGGCAATCGTCTTCTTTATATCGGACCTGATTGGTTCCGGATTCCAAAAGGAGGGGTTCCAAAAGTCGTTGGCGGTGGCTGGTCGGAAGCATGACCTGATTGTCATCTCGGTGCGCGACCCCGCTGAGTTTGAACTGCCCAATCTCGGGCTGGTGGAGCTGGAGGATGCCGAGACCGGTGAGCTTATCACCGTGGACACCTCCGACCCAATCCTCCGGCGCCGGTTTCGGGAGAAGCGGCTGTCAGAGCAGCTTGAGATGACGAGGATGCTACGGCAACTGGGGATTGACCACATCCCGCTTTTGACGAACGAAGAGTGGACCGCCAAGCTACACCGGTTTTTTCAGGAACGGGCGCGGAGGTTCCGGTAGAGGAAAGGTTGTGATGAAAGGGCGCTCCTTCGGCTGCCTGCCACTTTCCGCCTGTATCCTTTTTGTCTGGGCAATTTTTTCTCCTGCACAGGCGGCAGTGGATACCATAATCACTGACACTACACCGCCAGCTTACCGTATTGTTACTGATGGACCGGTCAGGCTTTCGGTGCGGCTCTTACCCCGCAGGCCGTCCCGCCCCCTGACAATTGGTGACCGGTTTGAACTGGAGCTGGTTGTCAAACGCCCCCGCAATATCACGGTGAGCCCACCATTCCCTGCCGACCCTGGCGACTTTGTGGTGTTGGAGCAGCACAGCCGAATTCGGTATCAGGGTGACACCATCTTGGACATCTACCGTCTGAAGCTTGTGGCCTTTGTGGTTGGCGAGGTTAAACTTTCCCCCTTCCTTGTCACCTGGCAAGATGTTACCGGGACAATGGCCGCCGCTTCGGACAGCCTTCCCTTGAAGATTGTCAGCCTCATGCCCAAGGATATGACGGACATCAACGACATCAAACCCCAGGTCCAGTTTCCCAACCCTGTGCCCATCTGGGTTGGACTCGGCATGGTGCTGGCTGCCGGTCTGGGCTGGTTTGGGTACAAGCTCTTCCGCCGTCTTCAGAAGAGAGGCGCCGAACCGGCTCCTCTGCCCGAGCCCTGGGATGAGGCACTGGCCGCTCTGGCCGGGCTTCCAGCTCTGGACTGGCTTGAGGCTGGGGAGGTCAAACGGCTCTACTATGCGGTTTCCGAGATTCTGAAACGGTACCTTACCAGGCGCTACGGCTTCCCGGCGATTGACCAGACAACAACCGAAATCGCCTGGGAGCTGAAGCGGCAGAGGCTGATGGTCCGCGACCGGTTTGTGGACTTCTTCCGTCGGGCCGACATGGTGAAGTTCGCCAAGCTCGTGCCACCCTGCAATGAAACCGAAGCGGTTGTTGCCGCTGCCCGGGCGCTGGTGGAAGCCACCACCCCGAAGCCGGAGGAAGACCAGGCGCAGGGGGCTGAGGCATGAGATTCGCTCATCCCTGGTTCTTCGCGCTGCTCGTGGTTCTGCCGGTTCTGGTCTGGTGGCAGCAGCGCAAGCGCCGGGCCGCACTCCGCTTTTCCGATATCGGGCCTCTCAAGCCCCAGAATCGTGGTCGCCTCTTGCGCAATCTGCCTCTGGTCTTTTATATAACGGCGCTCGCCTTTATGACTGTTGCCCTCGCCCGACCCCAGAAGGGCAGACAGTTCCAGGATGTCGAGACCAAAGGGATCGACATCATGCTCTGCTTGGACATCTCGGGTACAATGCAGGCCTGCGACTTTGTCCCCCAGAACCGGCTCGCGGTCGCCAAGGAAAGGGCCAAGGAGTTTATCGCCAAGCGTGCCGGTGACCGAATCGGCCTAGTCGTCTTCTCGGCTACCAGTCTCACTCAGTGCCCATTGACCCTTGACCGGAATATCCTCTCCGAACTAATTGACCGGGTAGACTTCGGCCTCTTGGAGGACGGGACCGCCATCGGCATGGGAATCGCCAGTGCTGCGGCACGGCTCAAGGACTCCAAGGCCAAGGACCGGGTCATCATCCTTTTGACCGACGGCCGCAACAACACCGGTGACATTGACCCCCTGACCGCAGCTCAGGCCGCTGCCAGTTTCGGGATAAAGATTTATACGATTGGCGTCGGCAGCAAGGGACCGGTTCCGTTCCCGGTTGATGACCCGCTCTTCGGCAAAAGGTTCGTCCAGGTCGAGGTTGACCTTGACACAGAGACGCTTGAGGAGATTGCCCGAATCACCGGCGGCAAGTTCTTCCTTGCCACCGACCCGGCTGGGCTGAAGCAGATTTATGACGAGATTGACAGGCTGGAGCCGACCACCTTCAAGGCCCGGCAGTTCACCGTTTACAACGAGCTTGCCGGAGTCCCAATGCTCCTCTCGGTGATAACACTCTTTGCCGGCGCAGCTCTTTCCGGCACCGTCTTGCGGAGGCTGCCGTGATAAAGTGGGCGCAACCGCAGTTCCTCTGGTTCCTTCTGGGACTGCCGGTAGCGGCGGTGCTTGCCCTGGTCTTCGCCCAGATGAGCCGGAGGCGCCTGCACCGCTCGATTGATGCCGAGCTCTTGCCCATGCTCGTGCCTGACCGCTCACCGGCGCTGGTTGTGCTCCGGACCACGCTGCTGTTTTTGGCGCTGGCGCTCTTGCTCCTAGCCGCGGCCCGGCCGAAATGGGGTGAGAAGCTCCAGCTCTACAAGGGAAAGGGTATTGATGTCGTTATTGCCCTTGACGCCTCCAAGTCCATGCTCGCCGAGGATGTGAAACCCAACCGGTTGGAGAGGGCCAAGACCGAGCTGGCCGGACTCCTTGACGAGCTGGTCGGCAATGCGGTTGCCATCTGTGCCTTTGCCGGTGACTGCTATGTGATGTGCCCTTTGACTACCGATGTTGCTGCGGCCAAGCTGTTCCTTGACATCATCAATCCCGAGGTGATGCCGGTGCCCGGGACCGACTTTGGCCGGGCGATAGATGTCGCCCTGGGCCTTTTCAATCCCAGGGAGGCCGGCTCCCGGGTGTTGATTCTCGTGACCGATGGCGAAGACCTGGGCCGGAATACACCGGCAGCCATCCAGCGGGCGATTGATGCCGGGGTCAGAATCTTTCCGGTCGCCTTCTCGACACCTGAGGGTGCACCGGTTCCGGAAAAGTCCGAGCGCGGCGTCGTCTACAAAAAGGACAAGGAAGGCAATGTCGTCATCTCGCGGCTGAGCGAACGGGAGCTCATCATGATGGCGCAGGCAACCGGAGGGCGGTTCCTGCGGACCGAAGGGTTCTCATCCCAGCGGCTCATTGAAGAGCTCGACAGACTCCGCAAGAAGGAGATTGGCGGCGGCAGCTTTGTGGAGTTCGTGGAGCGGTTCCAGCCGTTTCTCTTGGGCGCGTTTCTCTTCTCCGTTGCGGCGCTGGCAATCTCCGACCGGAGGGGACGGTGGCTGTGAGATGACAAAGGAGCTGTCGGAATGACGATTCGGGACTGCTCACTACTGGTCATCGGTCTCTGGGCATTGGCATCTGCCGATGTCGGCGGTCTGATGCGTCAGGGCAACAGCCTCTTTGCCCGGGGCAAATATGACGCGGCACTCGGCTGCTATCAGCGGGCCGAGGTCCTGGAGCCTGACGCGACAGCAATTCATTTCAATATCGGCAATACCTATTACCGTCTGGGAAAACATCAGGAGGCCCTGTCGGAACTTTCACTTTCGGCGATTGACCGCAACCCCAAAAGGAAGTCCGCCGCATTGTACAATATCGGCAATGTTCTCTATCGGACCGGTCGGATTGAGGACGCCATCGCGAGCTACAAGCTTGCGCTCCTTGCCAATCCCAACGACCAGCAGGCAAAGGAGAACCTGGAGTTCTGCTTGAAGAAGCGGCAGGAGCAGAAGGACAGCACCGGCCAGCAGCAACCGCAGCAACAGCCCCAGCCGGACCAGCAGCAACCGGAAAGGCGACCCCAGCCCCAGCCCGGCATGAGCAAGGACCAGGCTGAGCAGATTCTCCAGGCGGTTGAGAACAAGGAGCGCAAGACCCAGAAAGATGCCCACCGGCCCAGGCGCCGGCAACAGGTGGAGAAGGATTGGTAAGGGAGATGAGAAAACTGCGCCTTCGTGCCTTCGCAATCTTGGCCTGGGCCTCGGCCACCCTCGCCATTGCGGGCGAGCTCAGCTTCACCGCCTCGGTTGACAAAACAACGGTCGGGTTGGGCGAGCAGTTGCAGCTCACCGTCAGGGTAGAGGGCTCCAACATCGGCCAAATCCCCAGACCCCAGCTACCTCCGCTCCCCGACTTTGACAACCTGGGCAGCACCCAGTCCCAGTCAACCAGCATCTCGCTTGTCGGCAGCCGTTTCACTCAGCAGCAGACAATAAGCTTCATCTACTTTCTGGCACCAAAGCGGCTGGGGAGTCTGACCATCGGCCCGTGCAAGATTGTTTACAACAATACCGAATACACCACCGAGCCGATTACTATCCAGGTGGTGAAACAGAGTCCGCAGCCCAGCCCTCAGCCGCCGTCTCAGCCCCGGGGCTATGACCCCTTCGGGTTCTTTACTGAGCCGCCGCCACCCCAAAGCCGCGGCCAGCAGGATGTGAAGCTCATTGCCAGCGCCGACCGCACCGCGGTCTATCAGGGAGAACAGGTCACGGTCACCTTCACATTCTACACCACAGCCCAGGTTGCCTCTCTGAACCTGAAGGATGCACCATCATTCTTGGGATTCTGGGTGGATAACCTCTACGAGGCCAAGCAGCTCAACTACGAGACCCGGACCCTGAACGGCCGGCGCTACTACGCGGCGGTCATCCGGAAAGTGGCACTCTTCCCGACCCAGACCGGAGAGCTGAAGATTGAGCCGATGCGCCTTTCCGGCCAGCTTGTCCAGCCCGGCTTCTTCTTTGACCAGACCGCGCCGTTCGAGGTGGCATCGGAGCCAATCCGCATCACGGTGAAGCCCTTGCCCGAAGCGGGACGGCCCGGTGACTTCTCGGGCGGGGTCGGCTCCTTCAAGCTCACCGCATCCCTGAGCAGGGATAGTTCAATCGGCGGCGAACCGTTGACCCTGAAGCTGACCGTATCAGGAACCGGCAACATTGCTCTTATCGGCGCACCGGCTCCGCCGCAGATTACCGGTGTCAAGGTCCTGACCCCTGAAACCCGCGACAACCTTAGCGCCACCTCGGGCCGGGTTGGTGGCGAACGTCACTTCTGCTACCCGGTCATCCCGCAGGCCGACGGCAAATATCTCATCCCGGCCCAAAGCATGAGTTTCTTCAACCCCGTCACCGGTCGCTACTACACCGAGGTCACCCGGCCCCTGGAGTTTGTCGCCCAGGGCGCGACCGGCGCCCTGCCCCAGACCGAAATCGGTCGTGGCGTCCGGGTCCTCGGGACCGACATCGTTCACATCCACGAGAACCTGAGACCGATTCCCAAGGGACTTGCCACCGGTTCCTGGTTGACCTGGCTCTGTTATCCGGCCGGGCTCCTATTTCTGATTGCCGGTGTAGTCCTGGCCCGCCATCGGCGACGGCTCGAGCAGGACCGGGGCTATGCCCGGCGCCAGCGCTCCACCCGGCTGGTCAAGAGGAGACTCAAGCAGAGTGAAGCCCTCCTTGCCGCTGGCCGGCATGCCGATTTCTATGCGGCACTCAATCAGGCGGTCCTGGGATTTGTCGGCGACCGGTTCAATCTTGAGGTTGCCAGCATGACCAGCGAGGCGCTCGGGCAGGAGCTTGCGCAACGCGGGGTTGACGGTGCCGTCATCTCCGACCTGCTGAAGCTGGTCAGGGAGTGTGATGCGGCTCGGTTTTCTCCGGGGATGAGCCAGTGCGTGCCGACAGAACTTCTCGCCAAGGCCCGTCAGCTTCTGGAGCGGCTGTGACCGATTTACTTCTGGCACTCCTTATTGCACTCACCTCACCCCGTGAGCTCTTCAGCCGGGCCAATGCCGCCTATGAGGCTGGAGATTATGTCCGCTCGATTGCCCTTTACGACAGCGCCAGCCAGAGCCTCGTCAGTGCCGACATCCTCTTCAACCGAGGTAACGCCTATTTCAAGCAGGGCCGAATCGGCCGCGCCATCGCCGACTACCTCCGGGCCCACGTCCTGAGGCCGACCGACCGGGATATCAGACACAACCTTGCATTCTGCCGGCAGTTCCGGCCCGACAGGAGCCTGGAGGTTGAGAACCCCCTCATCCGGCTATTGACCGATGGACTCCGCCTCTTCTCGCCCGGACTTCTCCGGATTATCGCCGCCGTAGCCTTCCTCTTCGCCCTTGCAAGCATTGCCCTTCTTTTGGTCTCTGGTCGGCACTACTTCGGTTATCTGGCAATTGGCTTGGGAGTCCTGTTCCTCTACTCCCTTCTCGGCATTCTTTCCTGGAACGGGCTGACCGACCCCAATCGGGCTGTGGTGATTGTCCCAGAAGTCGTGCTCAGGGCCGGACCCGGACCCGAATACAAAGAGCTTGCCATCGTCCACGATGGCCTTGAGGTCTCGATTCGAGAACGGAGGCCGGGTTTCGTTCTCATCCAGATTCCGGGTGGCGAGGGCGGCTGGGCCGAGGAGTCGGCGATTGAACAGGTCTTTCCGAAGAACCTGGCATTCTAAGTATAAATATATTTATACCTTATTTCCTGAGGACTTTCGGTTTATCTTACCTATCAGCGTCAGTTAGCCAAAATTACAAATTTTTCGGGGGGCAGCCCCCCAGGTAGAATCGGAAATAACTTCGGAGCAGGTTTTCCGATTAGGCTCGGAATGGAGTTCGTCACTCGCTTCAGGGGCAGAATCGGGACTAACCCCAGAGCCTCCCTGTGGAGACGATTCTGAAGAAGCGGGGCAAGGAGCTAGGGAAAAGACCTTCCCCTCTCTCTGCCGGCATCCTTCCGATTAGACTTCTGGATGAGT
>JBDRUJ010000045.1:0-11945 GCA_039801285.1 Caldifarciminota bacterium | reverse complement strand
CACGAGGTGACGCTCCTCGGCCTGTGGGGCTCTGACCATATCGTCATCGAACCTGGTGCCAACGTCACTGAACAGAGCCAGTGGACCCGCTTCCGCAGCGACCGTTACATCTTCGGTGCCGGCTGGCAGACGCTCTTTGGTGACCTGGGCTACGGCAAACTCCTGCTCTCAACCGCCAGCACCGGCTGGCACGCGGCACTTGCCGCCGACTCCCTGTTTGGCGATACCCTTGTCCGTCAGCATTCGGTAGAGCAGTCCTTGACGGGCCGCTACGACCTCACATTCCGCTGGCACCAGAACCACGAAACCCAGGCTGGCTTCAGCCTGAGCCGCACACCCTTCAACTATGATGTCTGGCTTTGGCCCGACACGATATTTTACTACCTCTACGACACTGCCGGCATAATCCTTGACTCCTTCCCGCTTCTCGACTCCTTGGGCCGGCCGGTAGTGCGCGGCTTCTCTTCCGCCGGCAACTTCCACGGCCTCAAACTCGCCGGCTACCTCCAGCACCGGCTGGGCATCTTCAACATTGCCCACCTGACCATCGGTCTGCGCAGCGACCATTTCACCTACACCGACCATTTTTATTTCTCCCCGCGGCTCGGTATTGTCACCAACCCGCTCTTTGCAGGTTTCAGCCTCAACCTCGGCTACGGCATCCACTACCAGCCGCCCCAGTTCTACATCTTAGCCTACGACAGCGCTGCCAACCGCCGGCTCCACAGCCGGCGCTCCGACCATTACATCATCGGCATCGAGCGGCTCTTCGGCAGTGAAGCCAAGCTCTCGGTCGAAGGTTACTATAAACGCCTTTCCCACCTCCCGATACCCAAGAGCTGGACCACGCCTGACCCCTATGACTTGAGCGGAACCTACCTTGACATTGGCCGGGGCACCGCCCAAGGTGTCGAACTCTTCCTCCAGAAGAAGTTTACCCACAACTGGAACGCTACCATCGCCTATTCCTACTCCCAATCCCGAATCACCAATCCCCGCGACACCACCAGGACCGTGCCCGGCGAATTCGACTACCGCCATCTCCTCACGACTACTGCCACCTATCGTGTCCCCTTCCACACCTACCAATGGTATCAGCGGCTGCCGGGCTGGTTCCGCGCCACCATCGGCGGCGTCATCTTCTCCGACGAAGCCGACTTCGGCCTCCGCTTCCGCTATGCGGGCGGCCGGCCCTACACACCAATGACCTGGCTTCCCGAAACCCGCACCTGGGCTGAGAACGGCGACTCAATCTACGCGGCCCGTTATCCCGACTACCTCCGGCTCGACCTGCGCTGGAGCCACAAGTTTCTATACCGAAAGTGGAGCCTCTCCTGGTATCTCGACATCCAGAATGTCCTTGACCGGCAGAACATCTGGTTTTACGACTATCAGAGCGACGGCAATATTGAACCTGTCTACCAGTTACGATTCTGGCCGGTCGCCGGCATGATTATCGAGTTCTAGGCCATTCGGCACAAGCCGCCTGACCATATGGCCGGCCGCGAGCTTATAAACCACGCAGCCTGCTCCTTCCATCCCATACAGAGAATGGTCGCCCGCTGCTGCAGGAACGACAACTGTAGCCAGCCGGCCTGCCGCAAAAATGATACCCCTATATTAGATTAGAGAAATGGCAAAAACATAACAGATAGCCTGAAATCGGCTATCGGGTGGTTCGTCTGGGAGGCCGTCTCCCTCTCCCCTTCGGTCTGAGCCAGGCTCACCCCATCGGCCCGAGCCCGGGTTGGAGCCGCTCCTGCCCTCTCTCTGCCGGTTTCGGATTGAGCACCGGCCCGAGCCTCCGGCTCCATCTCAGTCTCGACCTCGTTCTGACTCTCTGACGCCGCCGCCGTTCCGGTTTTCCTCGCCACCTTGGTCTCAGCTCCGGTTCGGGCTTCGGATGCCGACCCGCTTTCTGCCCTGTCTGCCCCGATGCCCGCAATCTCCCTTTGTCCAAAAAAGGGAGCCGGCTACTATCCGCCAAGTACTCCATTGACAGCCATCTCTGCTTGCATATGATTCTCTGGTAGCAATTCACCATGAGCACGACTGAGACGAAGACCACCGCTCCGGCCCAGGAGTCACTGCCGGTCAGGGCACCGCGGGGCACGAGCCTCTCCTGCAAGGGCTGGCATCAGGAGGCGGCCCTGCGGATGCTCATGAACAACCTCGACCCGGAAGTTGCCGAGAAACCTGAGCAATTGATAGTCTACGGCGGGACCGGTCGGGCCGCCCGGAACTGGGAGTGCTTCCATGCAATTGTCAAGGCCCTGCGGGAACTGGAAAACGACGAAACCCTTCTCGTCCAGTCGGGCAAGCCGGTCGGTGTCTTCCGCACCTTTCCCCATGCCCCGCGCGTCCTCATCGCCAACTCCAACCTTGTTCCCCACTGGGCAACCAAGAGCTATTTTGACGAACTTGAAGCCCTTGGTCTCATCATGTTCGGCCAGATGACGGCCGGCTCCTGGATTTACATCGGCACCCAAGGCATCCTGCAGGGAACCCACGAAACCTTTGTTGCGGCCGGTGTCAAGCACTTCGGCACCGGCGACCTTTCGGGCCGGCTGATTGTCTCCGGTGGTCTCGGCGGGATGAGCGGTGCCCAGCCCCTGGCCGCAACCATGGCCGGCGCCACCTATCTCGGTGCCGAGGTTGACCCGTCCCGGATTGCCCGGCGCCTTGCCAGCCAGAAGCCCCGCTATCTTGATGAGCGGATTGACAATCTCGACCGGGCGATTGACCGGGCTCTCGATGCCCGCTCGAAGCGCCAGGCGATTTCTATTGTCTGGTGCGGCAACATCGTTGACCTGCTCCATAGGCTGGTTGAGCGCAACGTCGTCCCCGACATCCTCACCGACCAGACATCGGCCCACGACGAGCTGAACGGCTATGTGCCGGTCGGCCGCTCCTTCGAGCAGGCCTTGGAATTGCGGCGCAAGGACCCTGAGGCCTATCGCAACGCCGCCTACTGCACCATGGCCGAGCACGTCCGGCTGATGCTCCAGCTTCAGGCAAGGGGTGCGGTAACCTTTGACTACGGCAACAACCTCCGGGGCAAGGCGATTGAGGGCGGCTATCTCAAGGAGGAGGAAATCAGAACTCCGGGCAAGAGCGGCTCCTGGAAATACCCCGGATTTGTTCCGGCCTACATCAGGCCGCTCTTCTGTCAGGGCAAGGGGCCCTTCCGCTGGGTGGCGCTTTCCGGCGACCCGAAGGACATCGCCGAGACCGACCGCATCATCATGGAACTCTTCCCTGATAACCAGCCGCTCATCAACTGGCTCAAGAAGGCGGCTGAACTGGTCCCCTATCAGGGTCTGCCCGCCCGCATCTGCTGGCTGGGTTATGGCGAAAGGGACCGGGCCGGCCTCGCCTTCAACCATGCGGTGCGCAAGGGTCGTATCTCGGCCCCGATTGTGATTGGCCGCGACCATCTTGACACCGGCTCGGTGGCCTCGCCCTATCGGGAGACCGAGGCGATGCCCGACGGCTCGGATGCGATTGCCGACTGGCCGCTGCTGAATGCCATGCTCAATGTCGCCTCCGGCGCCTCCTGGGTGTCAATCCACTCAGGCGGCGGTGTCGGCATCGGCTACTCAGTCCATGCCGGCCAGGTCATCGTCTGCGACGGCTCCAAGGAGATGGACGACCGCATCAGCCGCGTCCTGCGCAACGACCCGGGAATCGGGATTGCCCGGCATGCCGACGCCGGTTACGATGCCGCCCGCAACATTGCTCGGGAAAAGGGTATCAAAATCCCGATGCTCAAGCCCGAGGGCTAGCCCGCGTCGATGCGGCGGCCCGCAATCCTCTTAGTCCTCTGCGCCTGCGCCCAGTTCAAGACCCTCTCTAAAGCCGACCGGCTCTCCTCCGAAGACCGGCTCGAATATATCATCCTCACGGCTATCGCACCCGATGCCGCGCAGGAGTTCCTCACCCTTCCGACTGCCCGGAGCCGGGCCGAGTTCCTTGACTGGTTCTGGTCCCAGCCCCAGTTCGCCACGACCCACAAACAAGCCGACGCTTACCGGCTCTATCACGAGCGTGCCCGGCAGGCACAGAACTTTTTCGGCCAGCTTGACCTGGTGAATGACGACCGGGTCAGAACCTATATCCGCTACGGCCCGCCGCACCGCGAGCTCTTCGACCCCAAAGACATCACCAGTGAGACATTGCGCCTGAGCGTCAGCCCGGCCGAAATCTGGACCTATCAGGAACTCGGCCGGCAGATTGACTTTGTCAAGAGCGGAACCGCATTCAAGATAGTCGGCGAAAGCCGCTTCGGCCCCAGGGTGTCCGCCCCCGCCTGGGAGCCGGTTGACCTGGGCCGGCCCGCACCCCGGCCCGTCCCCGATGCCCGCTCCTTGGGACTTGAACTGTCACTCTACCGGCTCCGGCAGCAGGCCGAATCGGTTCAGGTGGAACTGGGCTATGGTATTCCGCTTCGCGAAGTCCTTCGCCTCACTCAAAGCCGCTATCAGGCACTTGTCTATTTCACCATTCAGCTCCTGGCCAGAAAAGGCGGCAGCCAGAAGACTCTGAGCTTCTGGGCCGGAACCGGTGCCGAACCCGACAGTTCACTCAGCGACTATGTCGTCGGCCGGGAACTCTGCTGGTTGCCCATTGACATCTACACTGTCACTATGACAGCGGTCAGCGCCGACGGTCAGGCCTATTCCCGAAGGACGGCAGAGCTGAATCTGATTGACTATTCCCGGCGCACCCAGCCCTGTTCTGATGTAATTCTCTACTCCCTCGTTGACTCCACATTCCAGAGCCCCCAGTTTCAGCGACCCGATTGGCAGCGGGTTATTCCGCTGCCCGGTTCAGCACTCCGACCCGGCCGGACCTTCTATGCTCTCTATGAGCTTTATAATCTCGGGACCGACAGCGCCGGACGCCACCGGATTGAAGTCCGTTACGAAATTCTGGAACGCGAGCGGCAGCAACTCGCAGTCGTCCCGTTGCCCGACCGGTTCATCACCGGTCACGGAACAACCGCCGTGGTGGTTGAACGGGTTCATACCATGAATCTGAATCCCGGCTTTTATCTCCTCATCGGCCGAATCAACGACCTTGAGAGTGGCCGCACCGCTGCCCTTTCAGTCCCGTTCCAGATTCTAGCGCGCCAGCAGTAGCGCCTTGGCCCATGCCAGCCCGTAGGCAGCACCGGTGACAGCCCAGGTCGGCCATTCGGCCCGTGCCCTTGCCAGACTGAAGCGCCGCTTTTCCACCGGCAGCTCCGGACTGGCCAGCGCCGCTCCCTCAGCTCGGGCAAACAGCCCGTACTCCACAAGAAAACCGGCCAGTGTCAGGAGCGCCACAGGCCAGTGCGGCCGCAACGCTCCGATGATACCGACAACCAAGAGGAAATTGCCGGTATATAACGGATGGCTCAACCACCGGTATGGCCCATCCCGCACCACCACATTGGCAGCAATCTCTTTGCCCCGGGCATCCTGACCCAGATAGCCCATCGCCCAGAACCTCAGAGCCAGCCCTGAAAGCAAAAGCGGCAGCCCGCTCAGACATGAGCCGAAATCGGGCCGGCCAAACCCAAAGACCACCCAGTAGGCCACAAATCCGGTCACACCGCGCCATCGGAAGAGCCAGCGGCCCATCACAGCTTCACCCTGTTGATTTCAAACCTTCTCTTCATCGTTCCAGTGGAATCGAGGAATCCCTTAGAGCGATTTCTCCACTCGCCCTTCGGGCTTGGTCAAATTGACAGATTGTTGGCAGGAAGGACGCGTTCGGAACCGCTTCGGGGCCGGACGACGCTCTTGAAACAGCTCCGTCTATTCCACCAGGCGGGCCGAAAACTCGCCTCCGCCCTCAACCGGTGCCACTTCAATATCGAACCGGCCGCCGCCTATCAGCCTCAATTGAGGGTCATCGGCCAGGTCCTGCTCCTCTGGTGCCTTGGCTCCGGGCCAGCTCTGGCGCACAATGAAGGTGGCATCTTTCGGATAGCTGAACTCCCAGATTTCGAGGTCCTGCTCGGTGCTCAATGAGAACCGGAACGGGAAAAGGGTATCGGCATAGCCTGAAATCTTCTTCAGAACAAGCTCGCTGCCGCTTGCCTGCTGGCAGCGCCAGTCACAGTCACTTGAATCCCAGGCAACCGTCACCGTCCAGGCGCCGCTGTCGGGAAGTTCGACCAGGTTGCTGCCGGTCAGCCGCTGCCGGTTCTTGCCCAGACGGCCATGCTCCAGCACTACGGAGATGCGTGACTTCTGGGGCAGACTGAACCACAGCTTAGCCGGCCCCTCCTTGACGCTGACGACGAAGCTGCTTTTCGGCCACTCCTCCGTCACTCTCCCTTTGGTCTCAAACGAGCCGGACAGGCCGATGGCAATCCCTAGAAAAAGCACCGTCACCATTCTACTCAGCACCGGGTCTCCTTTTTCTTCATTCTATGTCACTGGACTCAATGGTCAAGTGACTCCTGCTGAGAAATAGAGCCTCCTTAGCTGACCGGCTGGCTTTGGTCTAAACCAGCAGGTTCTCAAGCCGCATGATTGACCAGGCCGCCACTCGGTTCGGACAGGCCAAGTCAACCGCAGTGCTCGGCGGTTCGGGTGCCGGAATATTCTTGTAAGGAACCGGCGGCACCTCAACCTCGGGAAACTTCAGACCGTCGGTCTTGCCGCCTTCGGCAAAACCGATGACCCGGCCCATTCGGTCCCACACCACCCGGTCAACATAAAAACCTCGGAGTTGCCCCCGGGTATCGTAAATGGTCTTGCCAACCAGAAATCCCCGGGGCTTGCCGACAAAATCGTAGAGCGTGCTTCCACACACCCTATACACCGCCTTACCGTAGCGGTTATAGAGAATCTCTTCGTTCATCAGCACCTCCAGTACTCTCGATTCGTATTTCCGAAGTCCACCCCTAACTTCGGAACGAGGACGGACGCAGTCCGCGCTCAGTCACTGCGTCCTTGGTATGCTATATTATTATGCTCGAGGAACGATTTCTTGTCAATCAGCACGCAGCCGAGAACATTGGCAGGGCCCGAGATTCAGATTGGCGCCACACTGGGCACAGACACCCCGGCAGTCAGCCCGGCACCGTGGTGCTATCGGGATTGCCAGATGCACCGCGTCATGCACCACCGACCTCAGGTCCAGAAAGTCGCCATCTACCGCTACCCGGTCAAGCTCATCCGGCTCCAGTTCATGGACCGGACCGGAAAAGGGCCGCTCGGCATTGACAAACTCGGCGCTGAGCTCCTCATCATAATCGCGCTCGAACTCCTCACCGCAGACCGCACAGTGGAGCCGGCTCCGGAACCGCACCCTGCCGCGCACCAGGAACTTCTCGCCGCTCCGGGTGATTGTCAGGCTGGTGTAAAGCGGCCCGACCAGGCAGTCGAACAACGGGTTCTCGGCAACCTCATGCCGCTCAAATCCCAGCTCCTCAGGCTCACTCTCCGCCTCAATCAGGTTGTCGCCCTGCTTGAGACTCGCAATCGCAACCCGACACGGTCGTCTCATACCTCCTCCAAAAGCCGACGGATGACGTCCTCAGCCTTGGCATTCTCAGCCTCGGCCGCGAAGTTGGTGACGATGCGGTGCCGGAGCACGGGCAGTGCCACCGCCCGGACATCATCAATCCCCGGGGTGTAACGGCCTTCGAGAATCGCCCGGGTCTTGGCACCGAGCACGAGGAACTGGCTGGCCCGCGGCCCGGCACCCCAGCCGACCCACTCCTTCACGAACTGGGGCGCCTGCGGATTTCCCGGCCGGGTCAGGGCGACCAGCCGGACCGCATAGTCAATCACCTCATCGGCCACCGGCACCCGGCGCACCAGCTCCTGGAGTGCCAGGATGTCCTCGGCGGTCAGCACCTTTGCCAGTTGCGGGGTGTAGGCCGAGGTTGTGCTCTTGACAATCTCCTGCTCCTCGGTCGGCGTCGGATAATCCACATAGACCGAGAACATGAACCGGTCCAACTGCGCCTCCGGTAACGGATATGTGCCCTCCAGTTCGATGGGATTCTGGGTCGCCAGGACGAAAAACGGCTTTGGTAGGTGATAGGTCTGCCCGCCAACCGTTACCCGGAACTCCTGCATCGCCTGAAGCAGCGCCGCCTGGGTCTTGGGAGGAGTCCGGTTTATCTCATCGGCCAGGACCACATTGGCAAAGATTGGCCCATTGACAAAGCGGAACCTCCGGCCCCGGCCTGACGGGTCCTCCTCGATTATCTCGGTGCCGGTGATATCCGAAGGCATCAGGTCGGGCGTGAACTGAATCCGGTTGAACGAAAGGTCCAGAACCTGGGCCAGCGTGTTTATCAAGAGCGTCTTGGCAAGCCCGGGCACCCCAATCAATAGGGCATGGCCGTGGGCCAAGAGACACACCAGCACCTGCTCAATCACCGACTTCTGGCCGATTATGACCTTGGCTACTTCCGACTCAATCCGGCGCCGGGCCTCGGCCAACCGCTCCACCGCGGCGACATCGCCGCCGACCTCTCTTATCCGGGACATCCTTCTCGTCTCTCTGAGAGTCGAACCGGGCTCTCGATTCCGGCTACTTCCCCTTACGCCACTTGCCCATCAGCTTATCCAGAACCTGGGGCAGAGTGGTGTATTCCATGTCCTTCAGTCCCAGCCGGTGCGGCTCAAACGGCCCGTGGCGGCGCATAAACTCGGCAATCTCGTTGGACTGGCGCCGCGCAAGGTCGAACGACACATCAGCAAACATGTCGCGCGGTCCCACCAGCCGGCCGTTGTTCAACTGAAACCCAAGGGCAATCACCCGGGGCGGCCCGTCGAATCGGGAAGGTGTCGCATCGCACTGGGCCACCGGCATCAGTGGCCCATAATGGGAACCTCTCATCCAGCCCGATACAAGATGCGGGAAGGCAAACGGCTCCAAAACCTCGCCCACCGCGGGCAAGCCGGACTGGCAGCGCACCATCATCACCGGGTCATCCTTGCCCACATACCGGCCAGCAATCAATGCCAGCTTCTGGGTAGAACTGGTTGCAGCAATCTCGCCCGACTTCTTGAAGACATTCTTTATCACATAGTTCTCAGGCGAACCGATGAGCACCAGGAGGTCGTACATCTCCTCCGGACAGGAGAGAATGATATCCTCGCCCCGATGCAGGTCGTGGACCTCGAACTTGAAGCCATCGTGCATCGTCGGGTCAATCACCAGTCCGATTGTATTGAACGGGTCGGCGAACATCCTAAAAAGCGGCATGTTCCAGGCCCCGGGAGCGCACTTGTCAGCGGCAAAGACTATCACCGGCTCTGACTTCCGCTCGACAAACGTCATCTCCGCAACACCCGGACCCATGCCCCGCACATTACCCGAAAAGGCGTCGGAAAGCATGTCCTGGCCTGCGCCGTAGAGCTTCAGCTCCTTGGCCAGCTTGGTGCACTCCATGAAGACATCCCAGGCGAGCTTGTGAATCACCTTGCTGTCATTCCCGTGGCGGTGGGTCATGATAAGCTCAAGGTCGTCACCCACACTGCTCACATGGAAGTCAACAATCGTCCGCTCGGTCCGGGCACGTTCCAGAAGCTTCCGGGCACGTTCTAGAATATCCGGATGGCTATCAGAATGGCCGACATAGCCACCGATGTCGGCCTTTATAACCGACAGCGTCACGGTGGCGTTTGCTGTCCTCTTTGGACTCTTCTTCATATAAAGATCCTCCTGGGTTGATTTAGAATAACCTATAAGCCTAAAGCGACTGAAACAAAAGTCAAGAACGTTCACCGCTCCGTGCTCAACGCTCAATGCTCCGCGCTCAGAGCCAACAGCCGGAAGCCGAAGAGCGAGTGGAGAAATCGCTTGGCAAGTGCGCCAACTGTTACCCTCATCCTGCCCTCTCCCATCAAGGGAGTGGAGAAGAGAAGTCAGAAGGGTAAGTTCCGTTTGCCACGAACAGACTCCCTCGCCCCTGGCGGGAGAGGGTTGGAGTGAGGGAGACCTCCGACCACAGTTGACATTTAGTAACTGTGCCCTACAATTCGGATATTAGCCGGGATAGCTCAGTTGGTAGAGCACGGGACTGAAAATCCCGGTGTCCACAGTTCGATTCTGTGTCCCGGCACCTTGGCTAACCAAGTGGAGGTTCATTGGCCAAAAGAAGCCTTTCCGTTCTCAAGGCGGCACGTCAGAACGAACGACGCCGGCAACGCAACCGGAAGCGCCGGCTGGCTCTGAAGACTGCGGTAAAGAAGGTACGCCAGGCCCAGACCAAAGAAGAAGCGCTCAAGCTCATGGTCGAGGCGCAGTCGGTGATTGACCGCGCAGCAAAGCAGCACATCATTCACCGCAACACCGCCAACCGACTCAAGTCCCGGCTGGCACACGAAATCAGCCTCATGCTGTGAGTCGCTTTTGCCCGACTCTGGGCACCCACTACTCAATCTCCTTCTCAGGTGGCCGGTTATGAAGGTTCTCTACATCGCTACCGCCTACCCCAGGTCGGAGCAGGATATCATCACACCCTGGCTGGTTGAAACGATTCGCCGGCTCCAGCAGCGCGGCATCCGGGTGACGATGTTCACATCATCCTATCGCGGCCTCGGCGAGCAGGTCATCTTCGGGACACCGGTCAAGCGATTCCGCTATTTCTTCCGGCGCTGGGAAAACCTAACCCATGACGAGACCGCGGTTGACCGGGTCCGGCGCGGCATCCTCAACAAGCTTCTGGCAGTCTGCTATCTTGTTGCCGGAACCTGGGCAGTCTGGCGCCTCTGCCGCCACGAGCGCTTCGACATCATCCATGTTCACTGGCCCTTGCCGCACTTCCTCTTCGGCTGGGTTGCGGCACGGACCTGCCGCGCGCCAACAGTCATCAGCTTTCACGGTGCCGAACTGATGGCAGTCCGGCACGGCATGCGACCGCTCCGGCCCTTTCTCCGCTGGGCAATCGCCAAAGCCGACGCGATAACCGCCAACTCCACCCATACCGTCAGGGCAATCCAGGAGCTCTGCAACCGGCCGGTACACATCGTCCCCTACGGTGCCGAGGTTGCCGAACACCCGGCGGCCGAGCCTACGGGCCGCGGCCCTGAAAAACAGATTCTCTTTGTCGGCCGGCTGGTGGAGCGCAAGGGTGTCCGTTATCTGATTGAGGCGGCTCAGCTCCTGGCACAGCAGCTACCTATCAAGGTCCATATTGTCGGAAGCGGCCCGGAAGGCCCGGGGCTCATGGAGTTGACCAAAAGGCTCGGACTTGAAAAGACCGTCATCTTTCATGGTCAGGTTCCCGCTGATGAGTTGCACCGGCATTATGCCAACTGCGATGTCTTTGTCCTGCCCGCAGTGATTGATGCCAAGGGCGACACCGAAGGCCTGGGCGTTGTCCTGATTGAGGCGCTGACCTATCGGAAGCCGGTGGTCGCATCGGCTGTCGGCGGCATAACCGACCTGGTCAAGAATGAACAGACTGGACTTGCCGTTCCGCCCGGCGACAGCCAGGCCCTCTGCGTAGCACTGCACCGGATTCTGACCGACCCTCAACTGGCCGGCCGTCTTGCCGAAGCCGGCTATCAGCATGTTCAGGCCAACTACTCCTGGCCGGCAATCATCCAGCGCCTGATTGACATCTATGAGGCGCTTCTTCAGAAACTGGCAGACGCGACTGGCTGACGAACAATATGGCAGACCGTTCCCGACTCTGGCGTCTTGTCAGGTTGACCCTGGGCATAGCCATCGCTGTCCTCGCCCTCTACTTCCTTATCAGTCGTCTGGTGCGGGACTGGCGGCTCATCCCTTTTCACGAACTCCGTTTCAAACCCGGCTATCTCATCCTTTCCTATCTCATCCTCCTCGGTCTCCACTTTCCGCTCGGTGCCCTGACCTGGCGCATTCTGCTCCGGGCAATGGCTGAGACCGTTTCTTGGGGGAAATGTCTTGCCATAATCACTGTCACCCAGATTGGTAAGTATGCCCCGGGCAAAGTGTGGTTC
>JBDRUJ010000044.1:0-12067 GCA_039801285.1 Caldifarciminota bacterium | reverse complement strand
CGGTTGTGACCGGCGGCTGCGCCCTGCGCAAGGAGTCGGGCGCATGGCGGCTCTGGAAGCTCTCGGGCGGGTTGAGGTTCTCGGCTCCGACTCCGGAGGATGCGCCCTATCTCGCCGCGCTCTACATCACGAACGGAACGCGGGTTGACACGGTCACGCCGCGGCCCGACACGCTCCATTTCGGGATTCAGCGGCTTTACAGGCCGGAGGAGCTGCCGACCTTCACTGTCGGCGAGAGCCTCTGGGTGCAGTCGGCGCTGACGATGGCGACCGAGGCACAGAACTTCGCCTTCTTTGACGGGCAACGATATCAGCTTGCCCGGAGCTCGGTGAACAATTATCTGGTCTCGTTCCAGCCCAATAAGATTCCCCTGACCCGGCCCGGTCTCTTCCGCCTCTATTTTGAGCAGATTCCGTTCGAGGTGCTCTATGAGGCGGGCGGCAGCCTGACCGCGGTGGTCTGGGGAATGCCAATCAGGGTGATAGGAGGTGCACAATGAGGAAGAGACTCTTAGCATTTGGTTGCTGGTTGCTAACCATTTCTGCCGCTTTCGCCGGTGTGGTCGGCTCAATCCGGGGCCGGGTAACCGACAAGGCAACCGGTGAGCCGCTGGTCGGCGCAAGCGTGATGGTGGTGGGAACCGAGCTGGGTGCAGCCACCGACTTCAACGGCCAGTACCAGATAATCAACATCCCGCCCGGCAAGTACTCGGTGACCGCTTCCTATGTCGGCTATGATGACATGACGGTCACCGATGTCCTCGTGATTCAGGACAACGCCACCGACCTGAACTTCAAGCTCTCCAAGACGGTCATCAAGCAGAAGGAGGTGGTTGTCACCGCATCCAAGCCGATGGTTCAGCGCCAGGCGGTTTCGGTGGAGCGGGTGATTGTCTCCGAGGACTTCAAGCGGCTGCCGGTGACCGACATCCGTGAGATTGTCGGGCTCCAGGCGGGCGTGACCCAGACCCGTTCCGGCGGCTGGACTCACATCCGGGGCGGCCGCTACGACGACGTCTCCTATCTCGTGGACGGGGTCGCGGCACAGGACGCCTTGGTGGGCACCCTCTGGTCAAGCCCGAAACCGACGACCGACGCTTTGGCTTCGGTGGTGGTCATCACCGGCGGGTTTGATGCCGAGTACGGCTCGGCGATGTCGGGAATAATCAAGGCGGTGACCAAGGAGGGCGGCGCCACCACCCAGGGCCGAGTCAGGCTTCTGACCGATGCGGTCTTTCCCAATCCGGACCTGAACTTCGGCTACAACCGGCTCAGCTTCTCCATCGGCGGCCCGACCCCTTACAACCGCCTCCGCTACTTCCTCTCAACCGAGTACTTCCGGACCGACGACGACCGGAACTGTCTCTATAAGGTGAATGCACCCCGGAAGGAGTATGCGGCAGAGGGGAAGCTGACCCTTTCCATGCCCAAGTCGTTCTTTCTGACCCGCGAGGGGTTGAAGTTCACCCTTGACGGCCACCACTCCAATTACCAGTGGCAGGCCTGGGCCAACAGCTACAAGTACTATCAGCGGGGGCTCTATGCCAACCGGGTCCGTTCCTACAAGGCGAACTTCACCGTCAACCACATGCTCAGTCCGACCACGGTCTATGAGGCGAAGCTGGGGATGTTCATGACTTCACTCATCAGGACGGTCCGGAACTTCGCGGCGGAGGAGGCCGACACCCTCGGCTTCACCGGTTTCCTGCGCCGGACCGGCATCTGGGACCAGTACTACTTCCGGGCCGAGGACTGGGTCTTCGACTGGCGGAAGTACAACGAGTACCTGAAGCGGCACGGCATGGACACCCTGGCGGGGATGGATGATGCGGTCTTGAACCTCTGGCGCTCCTTCTGGCTCTATGTCAGCCCGGATGGCAAGGACACGATTCCGGTCTATGGCTATCCGGACCAGGGGAAGAATTTCATGCAGGCCTATGCGATGACCAACTACCGCTGGGGCGTTCCCGGGCTCTTTGTTGACCAGGGGAACGAGCGGACCTGGCACTACCGCGCCACCAACGACTACCTCTTCAAGTTCGACCTCACCAAGACCATCTCCAAGATTCACGAAATCAAGACCGGTGTCGACATCACCCAGTACTCCCTCTCGATGTACGACAACTCCCTGCCCTGGGACCAGAACCCGTTCTGGGATGCCTACAACTACAAGCCGCTCGTCGCTGCCGCCTACCTTCAGGACCGGGCCGATTTTGAAGACCTGGTGGTCAGGGCCGGTGTCCGGCTCGACTATCTCGACTCCAAGGCTGAGTACCGGGTCTTCCCGGAGAGCCTCGGCTCAAGGCCGGAGATTGCCGACAGCTTTGTGCCGGTGAAGCCCAAGTTCCGGGTCTCGCCGCGGCTCGGCATCTCCTACCCCATCACCGAAAGGATAAAGTTCCGGTTCAGCTACGGCCACTTCTTCAAGAACCCGGCATTCTCCAACCTCTACGAGTACGGCGGCCGGGAGGCGGCTGAACTCCGGGGCCGGGGGAACATCATCGTCGGCAACCCGGACATGTCGGCCGAGAAGACGATTGCCTACGAGCTTGGCCTCGATGCCCAGCTCACCGACATCTTCGCCTTTGACTTCACCGCCTTCTACAAGGATGTCTTTGACCTCTCCGGGGTCAGAATCGTCCACGCCCTGCCCCAGCCCTACTCGATGTACTACAATGTCGAGTATGCCCGGATTCAGGGATTTGAAGCGACAATGTCGAAGCAGCTCGCCAACTACTGGTCGGCCTCTGCCGGCTACACCTTCCAGATTGCCAAAGGGACCGCCTCGACCGCCTATGACCAGTACCAGCGCGAAACACCCTTGCAGATTGACTACTTCCTGGACCAGGACCAGCGCCATGCCTTCCACGCCAATCTCGGAATCTCGTTCCCCAGCGACTTCGGATTTGTGCCGGCCCGGGACTTTGAGGCCTCGGCCGTCTTCAACTACGCTTCAGGTATGCCCTACACCCCGACCGATTTGCGCGGCAACCGCATCGGTGCCGAAAACTCGGGCCGGATGCCTGGAGCGACGACGATTGATGGCCGACTCTCCAAAGACCTGAAACTGGCTGGCCTCACCCTCTCCCTCTCCTGCGATGTCTCGAACCTCCTCAATGCCAAGGTGGTCAATAATGTCTATTCGGCAACCGGCAAGCCCGACGACGACGGCCGGCGGATAACTCCCTATGAGTTCTCAGGCGGGATAGCCTTCGGCGACCTCTACTATCATCCGGCCCGCGACTATAACCACGACGGCTATCTGACCCGCATGGAGATGTACGAGTCGTACGTCCGCGCCTATGAAGACCGGGTCAAGGCTCCGACCTATTACGGGGCATCGCGGAAGATTCGCTTCGGCATCAGCCTGTCGTTCTAAGGAGGAAAGATGAGAAAGTTCAAAGTTGAAAGTCCAAAGTCCGTGCGTCTGGGTTTAGCGCTGCTTTTGGTGGCAGCCGGCCTGACAGCCGCCCTGGCACGCAGCGCCACGCCCCCCCCGGCCGGCCGGCGCATCTACGACATGAAGTGGCTGAACATCAACCGCTGGCTCTGTCCCTTCTACAATGACGGCCGTTACGGAATCGACATCACCCGGGGTTCGGGTGTTGCCGGTGGCTCGTGGCCCCAGCCGCTGCGCAACGAGTACATCTTTGGTGCCGGGCTGTGGTTCGGCTCATTGAAGCCCCGGGCCGACGGCAAGGTTGACACCCTTGTCACCTTCGGCTACAACCCGAACTCGGGCGGGACCGAGATGACTCCGACCTCGGCGGCCCACGCGGCGAGCGGTGCCGGCGACCCCAACGACCGCATCTTCGTCTATCCTGGTGACTGGCCGCCCAGGCCCCGCGATTACTTCGTCTACACCCCGGAGCTGGAAAGCCTTGTGCCGATAGAGAACTTCTCGCTTCAGGACATGTGGTGTGTCTATTCGGACCTTGACGAGGCAAACCACATTGCCCCTGGTAAGCCGCAGGGAATTGAAATCTATCAGACGGTCTATGCCTGGAACTACCCGGCAAATCAGGACATCTTCTTCATCATCTATCAGGTGCGGAATGCGGGCAGCGACACACTCAAGAAGTGCTATATGGGCGCAGTGATGGATGCCGACATCGGCGACGCGACGGACGACATGGTCGGGCTCCTGTTGAACGATACCGTGCCGGGCGTCGGCCTGGTGAAGAATGTCGGCTTTGCCGGTGACTACAACAACAACGAATCGCCCAGCAGCACCTGGCAGTCGGGAACGCCAGGGGTTTTTGCCTACAAGTTTCTGGAAAGTCCCCGGAAACCGGCACCGGATACCGGAAAACTGGGGATGACCTCCTTCAAGAAGTTCACAATTGACATCGACCCGGTAACCGACCCGGCCCAGTATCTGACAATGGCGGGTTTCGACTACCGGACTGGTGTCTATTCGCCCTACGACTCGGTTGATATCTCGGCAGCTGACAAGCGGTTCATCCAGTGCTCCGGGCCGTTTGACCTTGCCCCGGGGCAGGTGGAGCGGCTGATTGTCGCAGCGATTGCGGCGCCCTTTGGCGGCCCGGACCAGCCCTGGCCGGACCGGCTGGCGGGCGGCAAGGACTCACTGGTCCATCTCGCCAAGGTAGCCAATACCGCCCAGTTCATCTATGACCAAGGCTGGCTTCTGCCCGGGCCACCGCCTTCGCCGAACATCACTTTGGTTCCCGGCGACAATCAGGTGCGGATTGTCTGGGACAATCTGCCCGAGACCCAGCCCGACAAGTACTGGGAGAAGGTCGCCCGCTTCCCGGGCCCCGGCTATGACCCGAAGTACCGGGGCTACGACTTTGAGGGCTACATGGTCTATAAATCCAAGGACGGGATTGACTGGCAACTCATCGGCCAGTGCGATGTCCGGGACAACTTCCCAACTGGGTCGGGTGCTGACACCATCTGGCGCTATCCTGTGGGAGGGGACAGCACTCTTGCCGACAGCCTCTGGATTCAGATGCGGAACTCGGGCGTCTATTACAATCTCGTTGACAAGAATGTCATCAACGGCTTCACTTACTATTACTGCGTCACCGCCTATGATTACAACTTCATCACTGACAGCATCGTCGGGAACGACACCTTTTATCATCCGCTGATTCTCAGGTCGGGTATCGTCAGTAACTACTCGACGATTCCCCGCTGGGATGCACCCAACTATGTGATGCCGCAGTGCTCCATCCGGCTCATCGCCGGTGCCCAGACCAATAACGGTCTAGCCTGCTCCACAAGCGTGGTCGTCCCGGCCCAGGTGACGAGCGACACCTACGAGCTGCGCTTCTTTGAACCGGAATACCTCGCCAACGACCGCTCGGGTTACAAATACCGGGTTACCAATCTTACCCGTGATACCGTGGTAGTTGATACCCAAAGGTTCAGCTACACCATCACCGCTGCCGGAACCAAGAGCACCGTCTATGTACCGGTCTTCAACGGCCAGCAGCTCAAACTGGTGCTGAAGATTGCCGGCCCGACCGTAGCTTTTGATGCGGTGAAGGTTGTCAGGGGTGCCTATCCATTTGATTCGCTGAAGGTTGGTGCCGCACCAACTCAGGCCTGGTGGGCATTCCGGGGCAGCGACTTTCGCATCATCTGGGAGAACAACGGCGGCTACCTCACCGCCAAGGTTTATGACCTGACCAATGGCAATATCGAGGTTCCCTATTCACCCTTCAAGACCACCGACATGGCAAGGGCCAACGGCTGGTGTATCGGTGACAAGCGACTGAACCCGAGCGACACCCTGAAGCCCTCAAGCGCCTTTCTCTATATCTGCGGCGGCTATCTCCAGTTCCGTCCGGGCCGGCTGACCGACACCCTGGGTCCGTTACTCGGCTCAATCCAGGCGGGCGACACCTGGGAACTGGTCGGTTGCCGGGCCGGTGGTGCAGCACCGTTCTACAATGTCTATCACATTGTCTCAACCCCGGGCTGGACCGACAGCACCACCAGGCTCAAGCTGAATGTCCGGGTCGTCCCGAACCCCTATATCGTCTTTGACCAGTGGGAGAAGACCACCGAGCAGCGGGTGCTGAAGTTCACCCACCTGCCGAGCTTCTGCACGATTCGCATCTTCACTACGGCCGGCGACCTGGTAAAGGTGATTGAGCACAAGGACACCAAGGCTCAGCCGCTAGACCAGAGCGGAACCGAGACCTGGGACCTCTTGAACGACAATCAGCAGCTCATCGCACCGGGAATCTATGTGTTCCACGTCGAGTCGCCGGTTGGTGAGTTCACCGGGAAGTTTGCCTTTATTCACTGAGGAGGAAATCATGAGAAGCAAACTCTTGGCGCTTAGCTCGTGTCTGTTAGTGGCATCGGTGGGCTTTGCCGCCTTTTCGAAGGTGGGAACAACCGGCGCCCAGTTTCTGAAGATAAGCTTCGGCCGCGCCTCGGGGATGGGCGATGCCTTTACCGCGATTGCCGATGACCCGTCGGCGACGTTCTTCAATCCGGCGGGGCTGGCAGGCGTTGCGCGGTCGGTGCAACTGAATCATGCCGACTGGTTTGCCGACATCAACCATGATGAGTTGACCGCGGTTCTGCCGATTTCCGGTTTCGGCTCGGTTGCCTTCTCGGTGACCGCTCTGACTATGGGCGAGATGGAGCAGACGCTGATTGACAACCCCAGAACCAAGGTGCGCGAGGATGAAGGAATCGGGCTGACATTCGGAGCGGCGGATGTTGCTTTGGGCCTCTCCTATGCCCGGGCCATTACCGACAAGCTCTCGTTCGGCATGACGGCGAAGGTGATTCAGCAGAGCGTCTTGGACATGTCGGCCTCAGCCGCAGGACTGGATTTCGGACTGCTCTACAACACCGGTTTCCGGTCGCTGCGCATCGGTGCGGCGGTGACGAACTTCGGGACCCAGCTCGCCTATTCGGGCCGCCAGCTGGACTACAGCTTCTTCTGGACCGACTCCGGGCCGACCCTGCTGCAGGGGAGCTACAAGACTACGGCAGTTCCCTTGCCCACCAACTTCCGGTTCGGGCTGGCTTATAACATCCTGGATATGCCCGGAAGCCGGCTGACTGCGGCGATTGACCTGACCCATCCGGCAGACATCAACGAGACGGTGAACTTCGGTCTGGAGTACGGGATGAACGACATCCTGTTTTTGCGTGGGGGCTATATTATGAACACCGACGGCAGCTATCAGGAGAAGGTTGGAAACCTGACCGGTCTTTCGGCGGGCATGGGCGTGAAGGCGAACCCGGGCGAGAATCTGAAGCTGGGCCTGGACTATGCCTTCCGCTATTACAAGTACCTGAAGCCGACCCACCGGCTGCTCTTGACCGTTGGTTTCTAGGTTTCGGCGTCCGACCCGTCGGACCAGTCTCACAGCAGGGGCACGGGCAACCGTGCCCCTGCTGTTGGTCAGCATCGGCCTGGTATTCGGCGCGCAGTGGACGATCGGGGTCTATATGTGCGCCGACAACGGAATGAACGACCAGGCCTATTGCGACTTGGCGGAGATGATGGCGATTGGCTCGACGAGTGAGGTGAACATTGTTGTTCAAATTGACAATGCAGCCCGGGACTCGTGTCCAGGATGCCGGCGCTACTTCATTGATAAGGACCGGCGGGTCTTGCTCAGTGACCTGGGCGAGGTTGACATGGCTGACACCTCGGTGCTTGCCGACTTTGCCGGATTTCTCGGCCGGCGCTTTCCAGCAAAACGGTTCGGCCTTATCCTCTGGGACCACGGCAACGGCTGGTCTGAAGGCTTGGGTCCCGCGCGCACTATCTTTATTGACGAGTCCCATGGCCATGTGATGGGGGTTGCGGGCGGCGAACTGCGGGCGGCGCTCCGGTCGGCCTGCGAGAGAATCGGCCAGCGGTTTACATTCCTGGGATTTGATGCCTGCGCGATGGGCCAGATTGAGGTAGCGATGGAGGTCCGGCCGTTCTGCGACTATATACTGGCTTCAGAAGGGCTTGTCCCCTGGGGCGGATTTCCCTATGATGACTTTCTGGCGCTCTTGGTGGCCCGGCCCAATGCAACACCAACTGAATTTCTTCCCGAGATGTGCAATGCCTATGTCGCAGCCTATCCGGGCGAGGATGTTTGTCTTTCGGCCTTAGACATGCGTCAGCTGGAGCGGGTCGTTGCCGTTGCCCGGGCCACCCTTGCCGACAGCTGTGAGCCGTCGGCTCCGGGGTTCAGACATGCCCGGCAACAGGTCCAGACCTTCTCTTTGGAATTGGGGCCGCCCGGACCAAGGGACCAGCAGGTTGACCTGATTCACTACTGGCAGCTCGCTCCCAGAGACGGAACCGGCGCCCTGCGCCAGGTGCTGAATCCGCTCGTTGTCGCCAGCCGGACATCAGGCAGATATTACGCCAACGCCCTGGGAGTTTCCACCTGGTTTCCCTGGAGCTATCTCCCCTTCAAGGAGCTGGCCCCCTCCTACCAGAAACTGGTCTTTGCCGAGTCGGTTCCCTGGCTGCAGTTTCTCAACAGCTACTACGGACAGGATGATGTAAAGCCGTCGATGCCCGGCATCAAAAGCCACCGGCTCGGCCGGCGCGGCGATGTCCGGCTCTTCTGGGGGAAATCAAGGGACCTGGCACCGGTCTCCTACCGGCTCTATGAGGGAAGCGGCGTTGCCGAGGCATTCACCGACCGGGCCGACAACCTGGACTGTTGGAGCGCAATCGGCTGGACAACGAGCAGCCGCCAGGCACATTCGCCGCCGTCCGCCTTCTTCTCCGGCTCGGCATCCAATCTGGACAACCAGCTCATCCTGGTGCAGCCCGTCAGGCTGGAACGCGGCGGCCTGCTCTCCTGCTTCGTCTATTATGCCACCGAAGAAAGCGAAGACACCACCGGTCTCATCAGCCGCGACGTCTGCTACATTGAGTGGTCGCCGGACCGGGTGAACTGGAGTGCCCTGGACTCGCTCTACGGCTCGGCGCAGTTCTGGCAGGAGTGCCGGTTTGTCCTGCCCCCCTGCCCGAACCTTTATCTCCGGTTCCGCTATCTGACCAACGCCGGCCAGAACGGTCTGGGCCTGTTTCTCGACGACATCAGGGTTCAGAGCTTCGAAGGGTTCCGGCTCGTGGCCCAGACGGCCGACACATCGGCCTATATCTTCAACCTGGCGCGCGAGACGACCGGCTACTGCTATTTTCTCGCCGCCCGGGACTCTTTCGGCAATTGCTCCTACGCCAGCCAGCTCTATCCGGTCGTCATCACCGCCTGGGCCGAACCCTACACACTGCCGGCGCCCTTCTCCGGCCCCTGCTCCCTGCGAATTGACTTTCCAGCTGAAGAGCGGCCCGATGTCCTAGTCTACACCCTGTCGGGTGCGCTGGTCCGGCGATTTCCGGACGTAACCGAACGCACCTTCTACTGGGACGGCAGGAATCAGGCGGGCAGGGATTTGGCAGACGGCATCTACATCGTCCTGGTTCAGGGCAAGCGGTTCCGCAAACTGGGCAAGATTGCCAAAGTCAGCCGCTGACCGCTCAAGCGGAACGCGGGATTTCGTCTCGTCCCCTTCGCCCTTGACGGAAGAGGGAAAGGGTGAAGGGGCAGAAAGGCCCTCCGCCGGTGAACACCGCCTTCCGCTAATCCTCGGGCAGGATTTTACCCGGGTTCAGGATGTTCTCCGGGTCAAGGGTTCTCTTGAGCCGGCGCATCAGTTCCAGCTCGGCCGGTCCGACCGCCCGCTTCATGAAGCGCAGCTTCAGGCTACCGATGCCGTGCTCGGCGGTCACCTGGCCGCCGTGAGCCAGGACAAACTCCACAAGCTCATCCTCCACTTGCCGGCAGGCGCGCTGCCAGGACTGGCGGTCGGCGGTTGTCCGGCAGATGTCAACATGGATGTTGCCGTCGCCGATGTGGCCGAAGGGCACAACCGTCACCCCGTGCCTTCTTTCCAGCTCGGCGATGAACTCGACGGTCTGGGGCAGCTCGACGAGCGGGACAACAATGTCCTCTGCCCTGACCTCGGGATAGAGCCGCTTCAGGGTCTTGGCGAGCGAGCGTCGGGCAGTCCAGAGCCGGGCCTGACTGGCGGGATTGTCGGCAATCAGCGGCTCCCGGCCGCCCAGCCTCTGCGCGATTTCGCCCAGGCGCAGCGCCTCCTCCAAGACCTGCTCGCGGTCGTTGCCCTCAAGCTCTACGAGGACTTGGATTTCGGCATCGGCAAAGGGAAGAGAGTCCTCCAGGACCCGGTTGCAGGCGGCGATGCCCTTCCTTTCTATGAACTCAACCACCGAGGGCAGCAGCCGCCGGTCGTGAACCAGGCGCAGGACCAGCTCAACCCCTTGACTCAGCCGGTCAAAGGGAAAGAGCAGGTCAATCTGACTCCTGGGCCTGGGCACCAGCCTGAAGGTGACCCCGGTGATGATGCCAAGGGTTCCTTCGGAGCCAACGAGCAGTCTGGTCAGGTCGTAGCCGGTGACGTTCTTGCGGATTTTGCCGCCGGAGCTGATGATTGAGCCGTCGGCAAGGACTGCCTCGACTCCCCGAACATAGTCGCCGGTCACGCCGTACTTGAAGGCCCGGGCACCGCCGGCATTGGTGGCAACATTGCCGCCGATTGAGCAGTCATCAAGCGACGCCGGGTCAACCGGATAGTAGAGCCCATGCTCAAGACAGGTGTTCTGGAGCACGACGGTCCTTACCCCGGGCTGGGTGCGGACCATCAGGTTGGCGGTGTCAACCTCAACGATTTGGTCCATTAGCTCCAGAGAGATGACGATGCCGCCCTGAACCGGCACCGAACCGCCGGCCAGCCCGGTGCCGAGGCCCCGGGGCGTGACCGGAATCCGTTCCTCAGCGGCCAGACGGAGAATCGCGGCAATCTCTTCCGGGCTTCGGACCCGGACCAGGGCATCGGGAAGGCGGGGCGTTTCCGGCCCCTCGTCGTGGCTGTAGTCGGTCAACCGCTCCGGGTCGGTTATGACCCGCCCGCGGTCGGTGACCTCAATGAGCCGGGCGAGAATCGGCCGATTCACATTAGGGAACACAAAGACTCAATCTAGCCTGGTTGGGCTTCCGGTCAAGGGGTGGCACTAGGCGAGCCTACCGCCGGCTAATCAGCAAAATGACAACCAGCGCTACCACTCCGATGATTCCGAGCACGACTATTCCGGTCCAGATGTACCTGCGCCAGGAGAGTTCCTCGTATTCCTCTTCCAGTTCCTTGAGGACCTCCGGGACCTCGGGAACTACCGGCTTCTCTTCAACCGCGCCGTCAAAGGTGACCCCGCAGAGCGGACAGCTAGCATGAGGGTGGTCCATCAGATGGTTGCACTGGGAGCAGAAGTAGCGCTCACCCCGCTGAATAATCGGTGTCTCAGGCATCGGTTCAATTCTATGAAGAACAGGGGAAGTGTCAAATAACGATGCAGGATTTGACCGCTCGGCAGTCAGCAATATACTCATAACGAATACCAACCTTCAGGTGGTTAGTTGATTATCGGACTTCTTCTCTTAGCCATCGGCCCGCCTCTGGCGCTTTTGCTTTTCTTCTACTTCCGGGACCGCTACAAGAAGGAGCCACTCTGGCCGCTCTTGGTGACATTTCTTCTCGGCGCTTTTGTCGTCCTGCCCTCCTCAGCATCGTCGTTGACCCTGGGCCGGCTGACCGGCCTCGCTCGGCCTTCGCTGAGCCTTACCCAAGCATTCTGGCGCGCGCTGCTCCTGGCCGGCCTGGTGGAGGAGTTCTGGAAGTTTCTGGTGGTGCGAGTCTATGCCTATGCCCGGCCCGAGTTCGATGAGCCGTACGACGGCATCATGTACTCAATCACCGCGGCGCTGGGGTTTGCCACCGTGGAGAACATCCTCTACATCTTCGGCCCGGCGAGCAGTCCGTTCATCGGCGATGCAGTGCGGGTCGGGGTGATGCGGGCGGTGCTGGCGGTCCCGGGCCACGCCTTTTACGGCGTCCTGATGGGCTATTTCCTGGGCGAGGCGAAGTTTGCCCGTCCGGGGCACACTCTCTTTTTGACCCTGACCGGCCTGGGGCTGGCGATTCTCGCCCACGGTGTTTATGACTTCATCGCCTTCTCAATCTACCAGCGGCCCCTGCT
>JBDRUJ010000043.1:0-12268 GCA_039801285.1 Caldifarciminota bacterium | reverse complement strand
CGGAGTCTGGATTATGGAATAGGCTTCGTCTTCCATGTGGTTCGGCACCATCCAATATACCCGCAGCCAGACCACATTACCCAAGGGGTCGAGCCGGAGCACAAAGATGTTGGGAAAAGGGGCCGGGCCGAAGCTTGCGGTGAAGCCGGTGACCGCATAGCCGTGGTCAAAGGTCTCGACGATTGAGTAGGCCTCGTCGTCCTTCAGGCCGCCATAGACGCGGCTCCAGACCAGATTGCCCATTGAGTTGAGTTTGGTAACGAAGATGTTCTTATAAGGGGTGTTCGGGCCGTAGCTTCTGGTCCAGCCGGCAAGGACATAGCACTGGTCATGGGTTCGGACCATTGAATAGGCCTCGTCGTCGTTGTCACCGCTGGAGACCCTGGCCCATTGGGGCGTGCCGTTCGGGTCGGTCTTGACAACAAGGAGATTTGACGCTCCGGGTGTGCCCGCGCCATAGCTTCTGGTCCAGCCCGCAAGGCAGTAACCGGAGTCAACCGCCTCGGTCAGGGCCCAGGACTGCTCCGGCTGGGTGCCACCGTAGATTCTCACCGGCAGGGGTTGAGCCAGTGCGCTCCCACCGAAGAGCAGCAGTGCGGCCCCGCAACCAATCACCTGACGCATCGAACCCTCCTTATCGGTTTATGAGGCTTGCGCCTCGCTTGCTTCCTTTCCCGGCTGGCCTATTCGGCAGAAATAGGCGTTTGGGCCGGCCGGGCATCGGCAGGAAGATTCAGACCTTGGCTGGCAGGGAAATGGTCATTGGCTGAGCGTTCCTGTGTGAACGGCTCACTGGGGCTGGGAGTGCAAAGGCCACGGACCTCCTCTGTGAGTTCCGTAGCCCGGACTTGGGCCGATGACATTACCTTGCCTCAACCAGAGTTTAGCCGCTGGCTATCCGGTGTCAATACTGGGTAGTCTGGGCGCTGGTGGCTATCTTGCCCAGGTCACCTTGTGCTGGGCAACACTGCCGGACGAGGACACCACCAGGATGTAGCTGCCGCGCTTGACCGGCCGGCCATCACCATCGGTCCCGTTCCAGTAGGCCGAGTGGTAGCCGGCAGCCTGATGCTCTTCAAAGAGCAGCCTCACCGGCCTTCCCAGGAGGTCAAACACCTCGGCACGGACCGTCCCGGCCCGGCGCAGGAGATATTCAACCCGGAGAATTCCGGTCCTGACCGCGGGCGGACCGGTCACTATCTGAACATCTCCCGGCTCGGCAGAAGTCTCCTGGTCGGCCGGCGCACCACAGGCAAAGACCAGAACCGGCAGGTTGCCGTCTGGCAGGTCGAGGCTTGCCGCAATCATGCGGCGCTCGCTGCGCGTCAGCGGCATGGTCAGAAAGCCGCTAAGCCCAAGGGCCCGGGCCTGCGCCATGAGCTGAAACGCGACCGCACCAGCCTCCTGCAGGGCCTCCCAGTCGCCGGTGTCCGATACGCAGACCACAAAGTAGGCGGCGGCATTATCAGGAATCCGGGCTGATGCCTGACTCAGCTCAGCCCGGCGGTCACCGGTCACGATTCGTTCAAGGCGATGGTCACGGCTTTTCAGCTCATTATCACCGGGAAGCCGGCTGTGGTAACGGTCAACCCCCTGACGATGAACCAGAAACAGCCGACCGGTAAGGCGGTAGTTACCGAGCGCGCCGGGAACGGTCAGCGCCTGCCGAGAACGGAAGGTCAGGTGCGGGGTAACGCCATAACCGGCCCAGAGAAGCTGAGAAATTGTTTCCCAAGAAAGCTCTATCGGCTCGAAGAGCGAATCCTGGACCAGATTGGCCACAACCCTTTCAAAGGTGTCGGCGCCACTGGTATGAGGGTCGGGCAGGCTCTGGTCTGAAGATCGGGCAACGAGAAGGGTATCGAGGCCTGAGGCCTCTGCGTTGCCGAAGAGAACAACCATCCTGAGCGGGTGGTCAGGGTCCCAGCTGGTGTTGGCATGGCTTACCGCCCACCTCAGCGGGCATGAGACGACATTCCCCTTCTCCCTGGTCCAGAATGCGGTTGCCGCCAAAAGGCCGGCCTGAACCACCATCCCGCACTCCTCATGGCTGGGGACTGCAACCCCTATCTCAAAGGCAGAGCCGGAGTTGTAGCGAAGGTCGCCCCGCTTGTGCCTCAGGATGGTGTGCGTCAATTGGTCATAGCGATAGAGATTGTCCGGCAGCGCCACGAATAGCTCTCGATACTCTCCAAACTGCGGCACCTGTGCCATCGCCCACAGGACATTGGCCAGAACCTGGTCGGAGAGGGTGCCGCAGAAACCTGAGGGAACCGGATAATAGCTGTTGCTCAGGAGCTCGAAGCTCCAGCCGTGAAACTGGGGCGCAGGCAGGCTCTCGCTGAGTGAGGCGGGCCCGGACCCGATATGGGAAAAGCCCATGACCGCGGCCGGGATTGGGCCAAGGAAAGCCGCAATTATCCCGAGACAGGCTGGAAAATGGGCGGGGGACCGCATATATATATAAAAGCTTACCCCCTTCTAAGAGAATGTCAAGGAAGGCGGTGAAGCGTTCACGGTTACGGCTGGGCAAGGCCAAGGCATTGCCTTTTATTCAAATAACTTCTGCCATTCCATATAGTTATATCATTGCACAGGATTCACAATTTACGGTTTCGCCCCAGGGTTTGTTTGTAATATTTGCTCTCTGACATTCCCGGTTCTGGGCATCTGGGTCGGGTTCCGGCACTGCAATGTTCTCGCGCCTCTGATTGAACGTGCACTTCACAACTGTACGGTCTCGGCGGTCATCGCCTTTCTGCTTTATCATTTTTACTCCTACTCCGGCTTTCCGTGAACCTGGTTATGAAACTCTGGACTGGGGCCGGCTCGTTGACCTTGACCAGTTTCTGGGTACCATCTTCGGGCTGGCAAAGGGACTGGTTATCGTCTGGCTGTTTCTTGCCGCCGCGCTCATTCTCTTTCCGCCGAGTGTTCAGCCTATTCAGGGGTCCAGGGCTCCGGTCCGGAATGACCGAAAGATTTCTCTTGAATTGCCTTTTACTCTGGCTATACTCCATCCTCTTGCTGGCTATCAATAACCCAATATTCGGCTGTCCGCTGCCGTCCCAAAGTTTTGGGCCGTTAGTCAAAAAATAGGAGGCAACCGTGAAGATTTTTATTGACTCAGCCGACCCGAAGGAGATTCGGGAAGTAGCGAGCTGGGGCATCCTTGACGGCGTCACCACCAACCCAACCCTCGTGGCCAAGACCGGCCTGGGGTTTAGGGAGTGCATCGAGGAGATTCTGAAACTGGTAAACGGGCCGGTTTCGGTTGAGGCAATCTCAACTGATGCCCAAGGCATGGTCAATGAGGCACTGGAGTGGGCCCGGCTCGACCCGAAGAAGGTAACCATAAAAATCCCGATGTGTGTTGAAGGGCTAAAGGCGGTAAAGATGCTGGCTGAGCGCCAGGTGATGACCAATGTCACCCTCGTCTTCTCCCTTTCGCAGGCGCTGCTGGCCTGCCGGGCCGGCGCCACCTTCGTCAGCCCGTTCGTCGGCCGGCTCGACGACATCTCCCATGAGGGGATGGGCCTGATTGCCGACATCGTGGGGATGATTGACATCTATGGCTTTGAGACCGAGGTCATCAGCGCCAGCATCCGCCACCCTCTCCATGTTGTTGAATCAGCCCGGGCCGGTGCCCACATCGCCACCGTGCCCTACGATGTCCTCTTGAAGCTGGTGAAACATCCCCTTACCGACGCCGGCATCAAGAAGTTCTACGAGGACTATCAGAAGATTCCCAAAGGGAAGTGACGATACCAGGAATCCATTTATCAAGGAGGTTATGTGCCAATAGTTGACTCCAAGACCGGCAAGGTCCGTAAGAGCTACACCCCGGCCGAGCTGATTCAGGCGGCAAATCTGATGCGCGGCTACAATCTGGTGGCACTGTGTGCTGCCGGCAGCGGCCACTCCGGCGGCACCCTCTCCATCATGGATGTCACCGCCGCCCTCTATCTCCATGTTGCCCGGCACGACCCCCAGAATCCGTTCTGGGAGGACCGCGACCGCATCATCTGGTCAACCGGTCACAAGGCACCATCCCTCTATCTCGGCCTGGGAATGGCCGGCTACTTCCCGGTTGAGGATGTTGTCCGGCTGCGCAAGCTCTACGCCCCATATCAGGGCCATCCCCACTGGCTCAAGCTCCCGGGCGTTGAAATCTCCTCCGGCTCTCTGGGCCAGGGGCTTTCGGTTGCAGTCGGTATCTGCCTCGCTGCCCGCCTGGATAAGAAAGACTACCGGGTCTACTGCCTGACCGGCGACGGCGAGCATCAGGAGGGTCAGGTCTGGGAGGCAATCATGGAGGCCGGGGCCTACAGGCTCGACAACCTCTGCTGCATCCTGGACAAGAACCGGCTCCAGATTGACGGCTGGGTCAAGGATGTGATGAACATTGACCCCATCACCGAGAAGTACCGCTCCTTTGGCTGGAATGTGATTGAGATTGACGGCCACAACATGCACCAGATTCTTGCCGCCTTTGAGAAGGCCGCCCGGACCAAGGGTCAGCCGACCGTGATTGTCTGCCACACCACCAAAGGCAAGGGCGTCTCCTTCATGGAGAATGTCGCCGGCTGGCACGGCAAGGCACCGAACTATGAGGAGATGAAGAAGGGGTTGAAGGAGCTCGGCCTCGACTTCCGGATTGACTACGACGCCCTTCTGAAACGGGCCCAGGAGTACCAGGCCGAGGCAACCGCCAAGCTCATGGCCAAGGTGCCGAAGTTCTCCAGGGACTACTTCTGGAACCGGCAGCCGAACATGAAGGTTGAGATGAAGGCGACCCGGCTGGGGTTCGGCGAGGCCCTGGAGAGCTGTGGCAGCGACCGCCGGGTGGTGGCAATCGGCGCCGACATCTCCGGCTCCATCGCCATCTCCAAGTTCTACGAAAACTTTCCCGAGCGGAGCGAACGCTGGGTCTCGGTCGGGATTGCCGAGCAGTCCGGGACCAATGTGGCGGCCGGTCTCGCCAAGGAGGGCAAGCTGCCGGTCTTCGGAACCTACGGTGTATTTGCCGCCGGCCGAAACCTCGACCAGTTGCGCACCACCGTCTGCTACGGCAACTTCAATGTCCTGATTGCCGGTGCCCATGGCGGCGTCTCGGTCGGCCCGGACGGCGCAACCCATCAGGCGCTTGAGGACCTCTTCCAGATCTGCGGCCTGCCCAACATGCATGTCTGCGTCCCCTGCGACGCGCTTGAGACCCGCAAGGCAACCGAATTCATGCTTTTGCAGATTACCGGGCCGAAGTACATCCGGTTTGCCCGCGAGGCAACACCAATCGTCACCCGGCCCGACTCGCCATTCGTCTGGAACGTCCCAAACATCTACCGTTACCGGGGAGAGCAGGAGAAGTTCCTCGACGCCTTCGAGCTCAGACTCGCCACCGACTACCAGGATGAGCACGAAGACCTGACGATTGTCGCCTGCGGTCCAATGGTGCCGGAGGCAATGCGTGCCGCCTGGATGCTCAAGGAGGAGTTCGGCATCGAGACACGGGTTATGAATCTCCACACCCTCAAACCCCTGAACCCCGAACCGCTGATTAGGGCGGCACTCGAGACCGGCATCATCCTGACCGCCGAGGAGCACCAGATTGGCGGCCTGGCCAACCGGGTCGCCTATCTCCTCTCCGCGGCACCTGAACTATACGGCCAGCCGGTCGCCTTTGGCGCAATTGGCGTCAAGGACCGGTTCGGTGAATCGGGTCAGCCCTGGGAGCTCATGTGGGAGTTTGAGGTCTCGGCCGAGCACATCGCGGCCAAGGCAAAGGAGCTTTACGACTTGAAGCGGACCAAAGGAGTCGTCGCCAAACCGGAGCCTGCAGTCAGGAAGTCCCCGGCCAAGGCAAAACCCAAGGCAAAGAGCAAGAGTAAATCTAGCGATTAGTCAAAAGGATTGGAGGCTAGAATGAGACTTGCCCAGAGGATGTGCCAGCTCGGAACCGAGACGGCCTTCGACTGTCTGCGCCGTGCCAAGGCACTGGAATGCAAGATGGAGGTGGTCCATCTTGAGATTGGTGAACCCGACTTCGACACCCCAAAGCACATTCGCGAGGCGGCCAAGGAGGCGCTGGACAAAGGCTACACCCATTACGGCCCCTCTCCGGGCCTGCCCGAGCTGCGCCAGGCAATCGCCGAATACGCCTCAAGGCTGCGCGGGGTCAACTTCACCGCCGACCAGGTGGTGGTAACCCCTGGTGCCAAGCCGATAATGTCCTTTGCCATCATGGCACTGGTCGAGCCCGGTGACGAAGTCATCTATCCCAATCCCGGCTTTCCCATCTACGAGTCAATGATTGACTTCATGGGCGGCAGACCGGTGCCCATCCGGCTCCGCATGGAAAACGACTTCCGACTCGACACCGAGGAGCTGGCATCCCTTGTCAATCCCCGCACCAAACTCATCATCATCAACTCACCCCAGAACCCGACCGGTGGCGTCCTGACCAGGGAGGACCTGCGCCTCATCGCCGAAGTTGCCCTCAAACACGACGCCTGGGTCCTCGCCGACGAAATCTACTCCGAGATTATCTACGATGCCAAATTCGAGTCCATCTCCCAGTTCCCCGAGATTCATCCCCGGCTCATCATCCTCGACGGCTTCTCCAAGACCTTCGCCATGACCGGCTGGCGGGTCGGCTACGGCATCATGCCCGTGCCCATGGCCGAGAAGCTGGCCCGGATTGAGACCAACATCAACTCCTGCACCGCAACATTTGCCCAGATTGCCTGCATCGCCGCACTCAAGGGCCCGCGTGACGAGGTGAACCGGATGGTCGCCGAGTTCAAGCGCCGGCGCGACTTCATCGTTGATGGGCTGAACAGACTCCCGGGATTTCGCTGCCTCAAGCCCCAGGGTGCATTCTATGTCTTCCCGAACATCGAGGCAACCGGTATTGACTGTCAGACCCTTGCCGACCGGCTACTCGAGGAGGCGGGCGTTGCCGCACTGGCCGGAACCTGCTTTGGCAAGTTCGGTGCCGGATTCCTACGGTTCAGCTACGCCAACTCGATTGAGAACATCGCCAAGGCGCTGGAAAAGGCCCATAAGCTGCTGACCAGCTAAAAGTGGCTCAGTGACATCGGGCACTAAGCCCACTTGACCACTCAACCACTCAACCGCTCGCGGCTCACCTCTTGGCTCATCCGGCTCGGCAAACTCGACTTTGAAGACTTCCTGCTCCTCGAACCATTCACAGTCCGCCAGATTCTTTCCGACCCGAGCACCCATGAAGACCTCGGGCTTGCACTAAACAACGCCCCTCATATCGAACTTCACCTCCGCCGCTCCTGCCCCGACCTGTTCCGCACCCACCCTTCACCCTTCAAGACCTCCCGCCTTACACTGCACGCGATTCATGACGCCCAGGCCCGACTGATTCGTCGCTTCGCCCCTGAGCTTTTGTGCGCCAAGGCACCGCCGCTTTACGACGCTTTGCCCTGGCACGACTGGGAATTTACAATTGTCCGTAAGCAGGTCCGGGTCTGGCAGACCCGGTTTCTTTTAGCCGGAGCCGGAACAACCGTCGTCGTCACCAGACTCCGCCGCTCTGCCGGCGTCTATGTGATTGAACCCCTTCAGGCCCTCTGCCGCTACATCAGAGAAAAGGGACGAAAAGAGAAGGTCAAGCGCCTCTCGGTAATTACCGGCACAGTTGATAACATCCCGCTGCCCCCCGGCTCTGCCGACCTGGCAATTATCGGTGGCGGCTTCGGACCAAATCCTGAAACCGCCCTCTCCGAGCTCAACCGCGTAGCTGCCAGAATCCTCCTCGTTGACTGCGACCCCTGGCACCAGATGCCTGAGGAAAACTGGCTCAAAGAGCACGGGTTCCGGGAAGACAAGGTCAAAGTCCAAGGCCTGGGCCTCAGGCGCTGTTGGTGGCAAGGCGGTCCTGACCGGTAGGGTCGGAAACGCTGGGTTAGGCCTGGCAGCCGGTTCCATTCGCCATGCCTTGCGCAGCTCTGGAATTGAGCTAGAATAAGGTCATGAGCAGGGGATTGATAGCTATCTGCCTCCTGGCGGCGTTGGAACTGGCGCGGGAGCCGGACTTCCGCGAGTTCCGGGCGGTGCAGGAGTCGCTTGCGCACCTGCCGCCAAAGCTTCGGGGCTGGTGGCTCCACAGGCACGGCTACGACGACAGCTACTATACTACCTACCGCAGGCCGGAGACGATGGGCCTGAGGCTTGTCGGCAAGTGGGGTCGTGGACCATCAGTGGAAGTGACAGGTCGGGACTCGCTGGTCGTTCTGACCCTGGGCAGTGAGGTAGCCCTCATCAACTTCGCCGACCCGGACAACCCGGAAGTCCTGACTGAGATACAGTTAGACTACATCCCCCGGCAGTCACTCATCAAGGATTCGCTGTTGTTCACCGGTGGCAACGGCATCCAGCTCTGGGACATCACCAACCCCCGTCAGCCCGTCCGGCGCAGCGTCGTCCCATACGGCGTCTCAGACTTCGCCATCCGCGACACGTTCCTCTTCTTCATCGGCAATGATTCGTTCCAGGTCTTCAGCTTTGCCGACCCAGCCAGCCCCTACCGCATCGGCTGTTACCCTGACAGCGGCAATGTGACGTCGGTCACGGAGAGGACGGCGGTGATTATGGGTACCGGCGACTACATCGCCTTTGCCGACATCTCCGACCCGGTACATCCGCACCGGGTTGGCTACTATGGGGGCTGGATAATCTCGGCAACTGCCCGCAACACTATCTGCTGTGTCACCATCGGCAACCCGAACCAGCCGTCAACGCTAACCTTTCGCATCCTCGACATCAGCAACCCGGCCACGCCCTTGCCGCTCAGTTCCATTGATAGTTGTGGAGCGTATGACATCTTCCTCGACGACAGTCTGGCATTTCTGTCTGGCTACTACTGTGGCGGGCACGAGTTCCGAATCCTGAGCATCCGGGACAGCACGCACCCAAGGCCGCTGGGTATTTGCGTGACCCCAGACGTCGGCATGGGAGTCTGGGCCGACTCGCGGCGTGGCTTCGCCTTCGTAGCAGACGACTTCTGCGGTCTCGGAACGATTGACATAGCCGACCCACTCACCCCGGCGCTTAGACATTCCAGCCTCAAGGCCGGTCTGTCGGAAGACATAGATGTCCAGGGGAATCTAGTATATGTGGCCCAGAGTTCTTACGGGCTGAAGATACTTGACGCCACAGTGCCGTCTAGTCCCGAGGAGCTCGCTGGGGTCGACAGCACGAGAGATATGGTTACGCTGTCGGCGGTAGCTCGCGACAGTTTTGCCTACATGGGCTGGGGGCAGCCACCGTACTTACGGTCAATAGATGTCACCGACCCAAGGTCACCAAGGAAGGCCGGGTCCTGCGCAATCTTCGATACACCCAGAGATATGGTTCTTCGCGATTCCTTCCTCTATGTCGCACAAGCCTACCGCTTCCAGGTTGTCAACGTTGCCCGGCCCCGCCAGCCGGTGCTGGTGGGAAGCTGCAATATTCAAGGCTACGGCTCTGACGTTGTCCTTCAAGACAGCCTGGCATACGTGTCGGCCTTATACCTGACGGTGGTCAATGTGGCGCGTCCGGATAACCCGCGGGTGGTCTTCAACGGGCTCAGGGAAGTTCAGGGCCTGGACGTCGTTGATACCATTGCATTCCTGGCTTTCTACGGGCTCAAGACGGCTAGCGTCTCCAATCCTATCGCACCTTACATCCTTGACTCGGTCTTTGTAGACGACTTTACTGAAGATGTTGTCATAGTTGATACGCTGGCAATCCTTGGCGGCAGGACCGTGCGCCTCTACAATATTGCCGACCCGCGAGACATCAGGCTTGTTGGTGCTTGGAAACCTCCAGGATGGTGCTACCGACTAGTCCACGTTTTCCCCTACATCTATGCAGCCTGTTGGGACGCTGGCATCTGTATTCTGGAGACGGCGACGGTTGGCATCCACCAGTCTGGCAGCGGCAGGTCAAGTGGCCATCTGCTCCGAGCCACGCCGAGTGTGACAACTGGCAAGATTCGAGTGATGCTCCCAGCCACGGCGGGCGCTCTCAGGCTGGCTTTGTACAACGTAGCTGGAGGCGAACTGAAGGAGGTAATATTGAACGGAAGTCGGGGAACGTTCTCAGGCGAATTATGCGCCGAGATTGACCTGGCAGGATTGCCTGCCGGAGTCTATCTAGTCAAGACCAGTGCAGAAGGTAGCAGCACAACAAAGGTCGTCAAGACTGTAGGGAGGTAAGAAGTGAGACGTTTGTTTCTCCTGCTGATTGCGTTTGTGAGTGCGGTGTTTCCGTGGCTCAAGTCGTATGAAGTGCAGCCTGTAAAGGCTGCGTGGTCCGGCAAGGTTAGCGGTGATGAGGACTATGGCGTTGGCCAGGTGATTACCTGCAACTTCGACTCGATATGTTACTGCGAGCTTTTTGTTGGCTACTTGGGACAGAACTCGCAGAACAAGTTCAGGGCTGAGGTGTGGGAAGTCAATGGCCCACTAGTGGCTAGGAAGTATGATGTCAACCCACCAGACCACGACCACAAGTGGCTACGTTTCAACCTGGAGCCTGTGCCCGGTCAGAAGTTCATGCGGGGCAAGCAGTATCTGGTCAAGTTCACGAGGCCGGGGGACAGCATCCAGTTCTACTACGACATGCGAGACCCGTATCCCTACGGTGAGATTCCGGATGACATTGTGCCCAACCCGGCCGACCTTGCCTGCCGGATTTATGGGGTGATGAAGCCGGTGCCGGACAGTTTCTGGGGCGGGTTCGCCAAACTTCCACTATGGCTCGGCCATGGTGTGCCAAACCGCCGACGGGCGTGGGACGATTCGCTGAGAAAAACAGACATCGGCTGGATGCCATTCGACATTCAGTGGCAGGAGGCCGAGAGTCTATCGCTCAACTGGAACTTCTACGACATTGATGCGCACATCGGACACATCGCAGAAAGCGTCGGGGCAAAGCCCGTGGCCATCTTTACGCGGACTCCCAAGTGGGCGAGCACGCGTGTGGACTCGCACCGAGTGGTGAACACTGACGGCGGTGAGACGTGGGTCTACGACACGAGCGTATACTGTGCACCGCGCAACCTGTGGGTACAGGGCGACGACAACTATTGGGTGCGGTTTCTGGAGGCTGTTATCACTCACCACGATAGGTACGAGTCACTGAATGGTGGCCGTATCTGGCGTCCGGCTGACAGTATTCACACCTGGATTATCTGGAATGAGCCGAACGATACCTGCATTCTGAATCTAACGAACATCACCGGCTGGTGGCGGAGACCGAACATTGCCTACCTTGAGGGGTTTGATGGGCTGCGTGGATTGGTCACACTCTATATGCGGATGGCGTGGCTGGCACACCAAGTCATAACTCAGTCGCCGGGTCACGCGGACGACCGGATTCTGGTTGGCGCGGTGCATCGGGACACTTGGCGCAACCCTCTTTTCCTTGTTTCTGGGGTAGATTGGGTGGATATGTGCTACCGGGTGACCGAGGACAGCGGATGGGGTATCTTTTGGGATGGCGTGGCGGTGCATCCGTATCAGGAGCAACACTTCGGATTCAGCCCAGAGGAATTGGAGTTTAGTGCTGAGACACTGCGGGCGGTTATGCGACATTACGAGGACTATGGCGGAGAGCTGTGGGATACGGAAATGGGCTGGAACCGAAGGCACGAGGGGCTACCGGACTCGACGGATGCTCGGAACCTGGGCGAGTCGTATGTGACCGCTTTGGCTTCGCAGGCTCTGCTTGGTGCTGGTGGCGGGTACGACCGGCTGGCCTGGTGGCTTCCGTACTGGCCGGATACCGCGAGCTGGAACTGGCTGTGGCTCCGGGATAACCCGTTAGACTCTACAAGTCTAGTGCCGCAGAAGGGATACTACGCGTTCAAGCAGGCTTGTTCGACCCTGACCGGCAAGCGGTTCAATCAGAGGGTTCTGCTGGGGGACGTGCGGGATGATTCGGTGCGGATATATGAGTTTGAGGAGCCGCTGACGCACAAGCGGACCTGGGTTGCCTGGAAGAATCAGACGACGACCGAGGGGAATGAGCCGCCGGTGGCGGTAAGGATTCCGGTCCGGAGCGACACGCTGACTTATGTGGGGCTGGACTATGACGGCAACCCACCAACAGGAACCAAAGTTGCCAAGACCGACGGCTGGCTGGATATGAATCTGGCTGTGCGGCCGGTGTTCCTGGCCGAGCAGAGCGATACCGCCAGGCCGGATTTGAGGGTGGACAGTGTCTGGGTGGTATTGAACCCGGTTCCGGT
>JBDRUJ010000042.1:11954-12288 GCA_039801285.1 Caldifarciminota bacterium | reverse complement strand
ATCAGGTTCCCAGCCTGTCCCGCTGTGCCTGACATAGCAGACCCGTCCGTAATAGCCCATTCCGTAGCGCGCCCACACCAGATGCCGATTTCCGCAGTGGTCAATGGCAAGAGAAACGGCATTGTCTCTGGGCTGAATTTGCAGCGTATCAGCCGGCAGCCACTCACCGGTTGCCAGCCGCTTGCGGAGCCTGAGGAGGCCGGAGGTTATCCAGGCCACATATATATTACCGGCAGAATCGGCAGCAATTGCCGGGTCGCCGGCACTACTGACATCAGAGGAAAGAACGGTATCCTCCGACCACCCCCGCATTGCAGCGTCCCAGCGTGAATAC
>JBDRUJ010000042.1:3911-11944 GCA_039801285.1 Caldifarciminota bacterium | reverse complement strand
CCGACGCCGCTGGCATCGGACGAAATGACTGTGTCTTCTGACCACTGCCGAGTTGGGGCATGCCAGCGCGAGAACCAGACCTGATAGACTCCTAGCGTCTCTCCGCGCCAGACAACATGGATGTTGCCGGCACTGTCCGACGCCACGGCCCGTGCGTTGTTGTAGCAGGTCATGTCGCTTCTGTTCTGCCGGCTGGTGATGGTATCAATCGGCAGCCACCCACCAAGGCAGACCTTAGCAGCCCAAGCCAGAAAAAGGACAAAAAACCACCGACACATCACTAAAAAGGTCTATCCAACTTTCCTAGATTGTCAACAGCTCATTGCCACTGGGCCAAATCCTTGTTACCAAGGCAGGCCGAGCAGGTCTGCATGGCAGGGTTGGAGTTTCTCCGGTCAGGCCCACTTAGGACCGGCCTCGCGGCTCAGAAAACCCCGCTGGTCGTCAATACCTTCTCCTATCACACTAAAGTGGAATAGGCCATAGTGGCTTTCAAAGGCTACGCCATCATCATCCCACATAAGCAATACTAGACCTGCCAGCCCCAGGGCTGCCCCGAGGGATGCCCAGGGCACGCCCCTCCACTATGAATAGATGTTTGACAGAGGGAAAGATACTATATGTAGTATGAGCTGGATTGTGCCCTGAAGGTGCGATGTAGGATTTCGGTGCTGGATAGGCTAGAGGTTATTCCAATTCCGGCGTGGAATATTATTCGGTAAGGGCTAGTAGCCCCACTCCTCGGTCATATAGGCCTTGCGCCGGCAGTCGGGACAGAGGATACGCATTAGCCCGGAGCGGTAGGGCAGGGAGGTGCCGATTGGCGCGGTCAGACCCAGCTCCTGATGAAGGCTAAGAAAGAGCGTCGGGTTGGCATTCACCAGGTCACCAACCTTGTGCGCAATGTGAACCAAGTGCGCCTTGGCAGCAAACGGCTCGCCGCAAATCTCACAATAGGCCAACTCCCGCTCCACAACGCTCTCCCAGTCTCCTCTTTCAGTCCGGGAGAGGTCGAATTCCGGGGTGTGATAGATTGCTTCCCTTGTTGTGCAGTAAAGGACGCACTGGCCGCAGTAGATGCACCGCTCCGCATGATGAATATTCCTTATTACGCCCTTTTCTCTGTCAATGACCAGCTCCCGGGCGTTGGTCGGGCAGACCTGAACGCAGGCGCCGCAGCAGATGCACCTCTCAGGCCGGAACTTGATAACTCCCCGGAAGTTGGGATGGACCGAGTCAACCTTCTTCGGAAACTTGGTTGTGAACGGCCCCTTGACAACCGCCCGGACCGCCTCAACCAGCTCGCGCATCTTGGGCAGGGGGACTCTCACTGCTCCTCCTCAATGATTGACTTGCCGCCCCTGTCCTGGGTGAACTGGTCCTTGACCGTGCCGCGCCAAAGCTTCACCCCGAAAATGAGCGAACCCCTAGCCAGGGCGTGGGCAGCCACCGGCATGGTGATAAGGACAAACAGCGCGCATATCAGCGCCTTGACCCCAAGGGCGGTGAAGCCGGAGCGCAAGAAGATGCCAAGCATCGTCCCGCATACCCCGAAGGTCACACATTTGGTCGCGGCCTGCATCCGGTTGTACAGGTCAGGAAACCGCACCAGCCCGACACACCCCAGCAGGGTAAATCCGACTCCGATACCGATTGCAATACTGCCCAGAACACTAATCATCTAGGCTCCTTCCTTCAAGGTACTTGGCCAGTGCCAGTGTCCCGACAAAGGAGATGACGGCGAGCGCAATCGACAAATCCAAGAGATAGGCAAGCCGGTAGCGAAGCGCCATCAGCCCTGTGATTGAAGAGAATATCACCGCCATGATGTCAACCGCAATCGCCCGGTCGGGAATGCTCGGCCCCTGAAGTGCCCGGTAGAGGCAGCAGAAGGCTCCAAACGCAAGAATGACAATCAGTATCGTCAGCACTCCGCCTCCTAATCGAATATCCGCTTCAGGAAGAACTCAAACGGCCCGATAATTGCCTTCGCCGCCTGCTGGGGGTCTTCGCTCCGCATCTCAATCCAGTGAATATACAAGGTGTCATCCTTTATCTCGACCGACATCGTTCCTGGTGTCAGGGTGATTGAGTTGGCCAGAAACACCCGCGCCACCTCAGTCTTCAGGCCGGTCCTGATTTTCACAATCGCCGGCTTGAGATTGAGCCCAGGTGAGAGGACCCGCAACGCCACATCAATATTCGCCTTCAGACACTGCCAGACAAAGACCGGGATGTAAACCAGAAGCCAGAACCAACGCACCGGATTCAAAAGCTTCGACGGCCTGATGGGCAGATAGCCGCCAAACACCGCTGCCGCCAGGAGCGCGGCCGCGGCTCCGGCAAGCACCTCTTGGTAATGGAGTGTCCAGCTCAAAAGCAGCCAGATGGCGAATCCGGCAACCCAGTATGCCAATCTCCTTGCCAACCTACCCTCCCAGAACCATCCGGGCATAACTCAGCCCGTTCAAGAGCACCTGGGCCGCGGGCCAGACCAGATAGTCCAGCACCGGTCTGAACCCGATGCCGATTGCCACCGTCAGCAACGCCAGGAGCACCATTGCCACCACCATGGTTGCCGGTGCCTCTCTTGCCCGGGTAGGCTCTTTTCCCTGCTGGACAAAGAAGACCATATTCACAACCTTGGTGAGATACCCGAGGGTTACCACCGAGAAGATAACCGCAACAATCGCCAGCCAGAACATCCGGGACTGAATCGCACCGAGGACGATAAACAGCTTGGAGAAGAATCCGGCAAAGGGCGGCACGCCGGCTAGAGATAGGGTTCCGAAAAGGTGTGACCAGGATGTTGCCGGCATTGAGCGCTCCAGCCCCGAAAGTTTACCCATATCCCTGGTGCCGGTCTGCGACTCAACCGAACCGGCCGCCAGAAACAAAAGTCCCTTACTCAGCGCATGTGCCAGCAGATGGAAGAGGGCACCGGCAATCCCCCAGAAGTTCCCGATACCCAGTCCAATCAGGATGTAACCGACCTGACTGATTGAGGAGTAGGCAAGAAGCCGCTTGTAGTCCCGCTGGGCAAATGCCAATAGCCCGCCGACAACAATTGAGAGAACGCCAAATCCGAGAAGCAGATTGAAGAACGGTGCGGCATTCTCACGGGTCAAGCCAAACACATTGAACATCAACCGGCACAGAGAATAGACGCCGGCCACCTTGATGAAGATACCAGAGAGCAGCGCCGAGACCGGTGCCGGTGCTGCCGGATGGGCATCAGGCAGCCAGGAGTGGAACGGCACCATCGCCATCTTGATGGCAAATCCTACAAGGAGGGTTGCAATCACAAACCAGAAGAACGGGTTGTGGCCCCAGGCTGCAATCTGGCCGGAAAGGTCGGCGAGATTCAGGGTTGACGCCCGGGCATAGATTAGGGCAATTCCAAAGAGAATCGACATGCCGCCAATCTCGCCCAGAACCATATACTTGAACGCCGCCTCAAGCTCCTCGTGCTCGGTGCCGAACGCCACCAGTCCGTAGGAGGCAACACTAGAAATTTCCAGAAACACGAACATATTGAACAGGTCACCGGAGACCACCAGTCCATTCAGCCCGGCAAGTATCAGGAGAAACAACGTGTAGAACTTCCACTTGGCGGTATAACCGTTCATGTAGCGCAGCGAATAGAACAGCGCACAGAAGCCCACGATGTTTGTCGCCAGAACCACCAGTGCCGTCAACGGGTCGTAGACCATTGCAATCCCCAGGGGCGGCAACCCGGCTCTTGGACCCCAGCCCCCTGCCCAGTAAACCAAGGGCGAGGCACCAGTCCCAAGGGAAACCAGACCGAACACCGAAAGGCCCAAGAGAAACACGCCGGCCGCGTTGGCTACGATATCGGCCAACCCCTGCCAGAGCTTGGATAGGAGCGGGGTCAGAAACGCACCCATCAGCGGCACCGCAACAAACAGAGGCAGGAAGTTGAACCTCATCTCTTACCCTTTCAGCCGTCTGATTTCCGATATGTCGAAAGTTCCGAACTTCTCATAGATTCGCATCACCAAAGCCAGCATCAAGGCGGTTGTTGACAACCCAATCACGATAGACGTCAGAACCAGAGCCTGGGGCACCGGGTCAACGAAATTACGGGGCTGTGCCGCCTGGGTGATGATTGGGGCCAGCCCCTCGCGCTTGAAGCCGACCAGGGCAAAGAAGAGATTCACCGCGTACTCCATCAGACTGAACCCAATCACCACCTTTATCAGATTCCGTTTCAAAACAATCATGTACAGTCCGATAAGCAAAAGCAGCACACATGCCAGAAATGGAACCATCTTCACTCCTTCATGACAAACTGTGAAGCACCCAGGGCCAGAAAGATGGCAAAGAGTCCCGCCCCGACCTTGATGCCGATGGCGATATTCGCGAGTGGTATAATACCGCCGGAAACAAGCTCAAGAGGCCGTCCAGTAAAATAGGTAGCGACATTCGAGAAGAAAAAGTCGCCTGCCAGATAACCGGCCAGGGCCAGCCCGACAAACACCAGCCCCCCGAAACTCTCAAAGACCGAAGAGAAGACATACGAGCTCCGCTCCGACTGCTCCACCGAGCCGAAGGCTAGCGACATCAGAATAAACGCCGCCGCAATCAGGACACCGCCGGCAAAACCGCCGCCCGGTGTCAGGTGCCCATGCAGGACAATATAGAGCCCATAGAGAAAGAGCAGTCCCGCCATCAGCCGCGCAATAGTCTGGACAATCAGTGAGAGCCCGCGCATGCTAATGCCCCCCTGCCTTCCGGCCCAGTCGCCGCATGACGGTGAGAACCCCGACCACCGCTGTGAACAGCACTGTCGCCTCACCCAGGGTATCATAACCTCGGAAGTCGAGAATTATCGCCGCGACAACATTTGCCGCGCCGGTGTACTCCAAAGCATGCCGGATGTAAAGCTCCGCCATCCGCATCACTGGCGTCCCGAACTTGGGCAGAAAACTGAAGACCCTGGGCACGAGTATCAGCACGACAACGCCGAAACCGACAAATGTCACAAGCGGCAGAACTATATCCCTTCCCAGAGTAGCACCGATTGTCTCGTCGCTGTGCGTCGTTCGCAGAATCACCGCAGCAAAGAACACCACAGTGAGCGTCTCGACGACAATCTGAACGATTGCCAGGTCAGGCGCCTGCACCAGAATAAACATTATCGCCACACTGAAGCCGACCAGCCCCAGGGCAACCGCTGCCGCCAGTAGGTCCTTGGTCTCGCTTGCCACCAGCGCACTGGCCAGCATCATCGCCAGAAGAAGATATAGCTCAACCATCTGCTACCTCAGGAAGAATATCAGATAGAATGCCAATGTCCCGATAAAAACCCAGGCAATATAGAAAGGCAGCTTGCCCCCCTGAAATCTGGAGAGCTCCGCAGTCACCACCACAACGACCTTTCCGACTGCTGCCACAAAGACCTCCAAGGGGCGGTCAATCCAACCCCGGAAAAATGCTCCGATGGCCTTGGGTATGGTTGTCAACCAGTTGTAGATGTCAAATGCACCCCTACCCCCGAAATCCATCACTTCACCAACAACCGGCAGATGCTTCACCGGTGAATAGAAAGCAACACCAGGCACCCGGCTCTCCTCATCGTCAGCAATCTTCTCCCCACCGACAAATGTCCGCCCTGAAACCGGCCGAGCTGCTGTCCCAAACAGATAAATCAGCGCACCAATGCCCAACGCAACGAACAGAAGCAACGTCGCCGGAATTGGCTGCCAGATTCCCGGAATCTCCATATACCCGAACCCCAGCCCCGGATAGATTAGTCCGGGCAAGGGAATCTGGAACGCGAAGATGCCGAATACAATGCAGGCCAGTGCCAGAAGCACCGTTGGCAGCCACATGGTGATGCTGACCTCCCGCACCTTGGCAAGATGGACCGGTCGCTGTCCAAGGAAAACCGCATGTGCCAGCTTCAAGAAAGAGGCGAGTGTCAACACACTGCCCAGCATTGCCGCTACGAGAAAGAGAGGGAACAGCCTGTTTCCCTCACCGGCAATTCCGAGGACACCCTGATATACCATCCATTTGGACACAAAGCCGTTGAGCGGCGGGACCCCGGCAATTGCCAGAGCACACACCATGAACGAGAAGAAGGTCAAAGGCATCTGCCGCGCCAGACCGCCGAGCCGCTCCAGTTCGTCGTTCTTGGTCCAATGCTCGACTGAACCGGCTGTCAGAAAAAGCCCAGCCTTGTATATCGAGTGGTTCAGCATGTGGAACAGCCCGCCGGCAATCCCGACCGGAATGCCGGTGCCAATGCCCAACACCATGTAACCGACCTGAGAGACCGCATGGAAGGACAAAAGCTTCATCATCCGCTTCTGAACCATCGCCATCATCACTGCGGCCAGCACCGTGACCGCGCCAATGGTCATCAGCAGATTGCGCAGTGCCATGTTGCTGGCAATGCTGAACATATAAACCGATAGACGAGTCAGAAGATAAATACCCAGGAGCTTATCAAGCGATGCCGGAATGAAGGCGAGCACTGTTGCCGGCGCGGTCTCGGCCGCCTGGGGAATCCAGGTGTGAAGTGGTATCGCACCAGCCTTGGCCAGAACCCCAACCAGAATCAAAAGATACCCGACAATTGCATCTGGGTGAGTCAGCCCCATCGGAAGCCGTGGAGCAAGGTCAATCCACCGGAGCCGGGTGAATAACACTATAATACCCAGCAACAAGACAAAATCGGAGAGCCCGACAACCACGAGCGCCTTCCGCGCCGAACGCCAGGTTTCACCCGAGCCTATCAATAGAATGCCGTAAAGCACTACCAGCAGACTCCCCCAGAAGAACAACAACACCACCAGATTGGCAGCAAGAACTACCCCATTCGAAATTCCCAGTGTCATCAGGAGATAAAAGTAATACCCGCGCAGCCCCTCCCGGTTCTTCATGAACCGGAAGGAATAAAGCACCACAATGGTGGTAAAGATGGTAATGAAGAGAAGAATAAAACCACTCAACGGGTCTAGTCGCAGAGCGATTGGGAAGTCGGCAACCCGGCCCAGCTCCAAAACAGTCACCTGCCCGCGAGACTGAATAAATAGCCTGATTCCATAGTAGAGCGCGAACACCGCGCCGATAAAGCTGAACTCATTCCGGAGTCGGCCAATGAGGTAACCGAGGATTCCGGCAACCATCGGAATCGCAATCAACAGGATAAAGGGATGGCCGCTCATCATTAGCTCCCAATTACCCCGGCGAGTGCCGGCTCAAGATAGCGGGCGATGAGAAACCAAGTAAGCCCGGTGGCAATCGACGCCGTCGCCAGCACCCCCACCAGTCCAACGACAAATCCGCTGACTCCGCGAACCGGCACCGTCCGTTCCGGTCCCAGAAACATCCGGACATAGAGCCGACTCATGTAAAGCACCGTGAACAGGGCCGCAACGATTGCTCCGACACCGAGCAGCAGATTTTCCCGCACTGCCGCAATTACCAGCACCACCTTTGCAAAGAACCCGAGCATCGGCGGCAGACCGATCATCGAAAGCACCAGCAGTGCCGCTGCCCCCGCCAGAACCGGTGCCCGACGATAGAAACCGCCCAGCTTCTCCAGCTCCTCGGTGCCCGTAGTCTCTTCCACGACGCCGGCAGTGAAAAAGAGCCCGGCCTTGGCAAGGGCATGGGCGAGAACGTACAGCAACCCACCCACGATTCCGTAATAACCGGCGATTGCCAGCCCCAGGAATATGAAACCGAGCTGACTCACTGTCGAGTATGCCAGAAGCTCCCGAATCGTCGGCCGGCCCAGGGCTACACCAGCAGCGACGATGCTGGACATTATACCAAGTGCAGCAGTAAATACCATGAATCCTTCCGGCGCGTGAACCGTCTGCACAAAGAGCTTGAAAAAGACCACTACCCCGAGGTTCTCGGTAACTCCCGAGAGCAAGGCACAGACCGGCGCCGGGGCCACATGATATGCCCTGGGAAGCCAAATATACAAAGGCAGGGTCGCTGATTTCGCCAATAGGCCGATAAATATCAGCACCGCAATCGTCCAAGAGAGTTCC
>JBDRUJ010000042.1:0-3786 GCA_039801285.1 Caldifarciminota bacterium | reverse complement strand
GAATCCAAATCATCCCCAGACCAACGAGCATGAGTGCGGCGGCTGCGAAGTTGACATAGAGCGCCCACACCCCGGCATCCATATCCTCATCTCTGCGGAGATAGGAGACCAGTCGCCAGAGGGCAACGGTTGAGAGTTCCCAGAAGACGAACACCAAAAGCAGGTTTTGGGCAAACACTACGGCGATGGCACAGAGAACCAGAAGAACCAGAAAACTGTAGTACTCCGCAAGTTGTCCTCCCCGGCCACGAAGTCGTGCGATAGAGCCCAGTAATGCCATCAGCCCGATAAAGGCAAAAAGCACCACAAAAAACAACTCTATCCTTGAACCGCCAAACTCTGTCCAGAGTCCGCCAGAGAGTGTCATCGTCGCATCCTCTCTTTGAGCCGCTCAGTCTTCTCCCACGAAAGCCGCAAAAGGTCGGCGCCGGTCAATGTAAGCCTGCCATCCTCAAATGCCGCCATCCGCTCGGTGCAGCAGTAACAGGGGTCAACAGCGGCCAGGGTCAGGGCTGCATCGGCTATCGAGCCGCCCCGGACCGCAACGACATTGGAGGCGATGTTCATGTAGCTCGGGGCCCGCACCTTGTGCCGGAGCGGCCGGTTCGTGCCATCCGACCGGATGTAATGGAAGACCTCGCCTCGCGGCGCCTCGGTTCGGCCAATCCCCTCACCCGGTGGGACCTCATCGATCCGTGTCTCAATTGGGCCGTCGGGAAGATTGTCGAGGCAACCCCGGATGATTCTGATGGACTCAAAAATCTCTAGGAGCCGCACCTTCGCCTTGGCAAAAACATCCCCTTCGGGCAGGACAATGACACTCCACGGCACAAGGTCATAGGCGGCATGGGGGTCATCCCGGCGGACATCAATATCGACACCTGAGCCCCGCGCTGTCGGTCCGACAACCGAATAGGCGATTGCCTGTTCCTTGGTAAGGACACCAACCCCTTCAAGCCTCGCCCTTATTACCGGGTCGTCAAGGACCGCATTGGTAAGCATCTTTGTCTTCTTTTCACAGACATCAAGAGCTGCATGGATGGCGGGAATCTGGTCTTTAGTAATGTCCCGGCGGACCCCGCCAGGTTTGTTGGCGGCATAGTGGTTCCGGTTGCCGGTAATCATCTCAAATATCTCCAGGACGTGCTCGCGGTAGCGCCACGCCCACATCCAGACGGTGTTGTAGCCAATGAAGTGCCCAGCCAGTCCGACCCAGAGGAGGTGGGAATGAATCCGTTCCAGCTCGTGAATGATGCTGCGGATGTAGTTCGCCCGGGGCGGTGGCTTGATTTTGGCGCAGTCCTCAATCGCCAGCACACAGGCAAGGGGATGGGAGTTGGAACAGATACCGCAGATGCGTTCCACCAGAAACGGGACCTGGTCATAGGTCAGTTCGGGAGAGATGAACTCATGGCCCCGATGGTTATATCCAAGATTGATTTCCAAGTCAACAACCGTCTCCCCTTCCACAATCAACTTGAAGAACTCCGGCTCCTCCTGAAGCGGGTGGTAGGGTCCAATCGGGATAATCCGCCGGCTCTTATCGCTCATGCGCTTCATCCCTCCGCTCATAGTCACGGCGCAAAGGAAACCGGTCTGGTTCCCAGTCGGTATCTGAGGTCAAGAGCGGCGTCAGGTTGGGGTGGCCGGGAAAATCAATCCCAAGAAGTTCGTGCATCTCCCGCTCAATCCACTCGGCCGCCGGAAACCACTTTGCCTGCGACTCGATTCTCGGGTCGTCCTTCGGCGCCAGAACCTTCAGGGTGAATATCGTCCCAGTTCGGTCTTCGGAAAAGTGGTAGAGAACCTCAAACCCGTCCCGGGTGTCAATGCCGGTGCAGATGGAAAGCCTCATCCCACACTCTTTGTGCAGGAACTGACATGCCTCAGTCACCTTCTCACGTGGAATCTTCAGATAGAGCCGCCGCTCATTGTGCTGAAACACCTCCGCGTCCGGGAAGCGCCCGCGAAACCTGGTCAATGCGTCACTCATAGTTTGCTTAGCGCCTTTACTACGCCCATTATCATCGCCTCCGGCTTGGGCGGGCAGCCTGGGATATAGGCATGCATCGGAATAAACTTGTCATAAGGTCCTACCGCATTATAGGAATTGCGAAACATGTGGTTATTGCAGGTGCAGGTGCCAATGCCGATAACCAGACAGGGCTTGGGTGTCTGTTCGTAGACCTCGAGTACCCTAGGCAGCGACTTCCGGTTGATGACACCGGTTACAAGGAGAGCGTCGGCATGGCGCGGGCTCCCCACCAAGACAATTCCGAACCGCTCAACATCGTAGCGCGGTGTCAATAACTCCAGAATCTCAATATCGCAGTTGTTGCATGAAGCTGCTGCAACATGATAAACCCAGGGCGACTTCTTCAATCCCCAGATGCGTGGGTCTCTCATAGCCCGACAAACGCCAGGATTACCGCAATAATCCCCAGCGCCCCCATGCCAAACCAGAAGAAGGTCAATGCCTGGTCAATCCGCAGTCGCGGATTGGTATTCTTCATGAGCACAATCAGCACGATAATCACGAGGAACTTGAGCAGCGCCCACCAGTCTCCCAGTCCGCCCCAGAGCACCGTAATCAGGAACGCGGGCAGTACCACCATCATCATCGCCCGGGTCAACCGGAACAGTGCCAAAGGTGCACCCGAATACTCCACCAGAACCCCGGACATTATCTCCTGCTCCGCTTCAGCGATGTCAAACGGCACGAGGCCGAGCTTCGCTTGGATGACCAGAAGGACAATCACCGCGGCAATCACCCCGGAAACCGAATAGAGGAACGGCCCGTGAACCTCCTGGAACCGGACCAGCTCACCCAGTCGAACGGCATTGGCTACCGTCATATTGGGCGCAGTTGCCACCTTGACCACCGGCACCAGCAGTGCCAACAGGAAAGGAAGCTCATAACCGAAGTAGAGCGTCATCTCCCGTGAAGCACCCACCGCCGCGACCGGATTGCGCGATGCCGAGGCTCCGACAATCGTCGCCAGAGGAGGCAGTGCCAGGAAGTAAATTACGACAATCAGGTCGCCGATAAAGGACCCCTGAGGATAAAGACTGGCATTATAGAGCATCACAATGATGATGCATGCTGCCGCAATACCCAGCAGCGGCGCCAGGAGAAACACGGTGGGTGCTGCGCCGGCCGGGACCACCGTCTGCTTCAGGAGCAGCTTCAGCATATCGGCAAATGGCTGATAGAACGGCGGCCCTTTACGCCACTGCACCCGCGCCGAAACAAACCGGTCAACCCAGCTGAGCACCAGACCGGCAACCGCCGTGAAGAGAAATCCGGGAAAGAGGAGATAGCCGAGGGCCAGCTGCCAGCCTTTCACACCCGCCTCCAGTTTGGCGAACGGGCTGCGAACCTGGCCCCGGTTCGCAGCTCCTTCAACTCACTCTCCTCGACAAACTGCAAAGCACCGGTCGGGCAGGTGGCAACACAGCGCGGGCCCTCGGACCGGTCCGAACAGAGGTTGCACTTCTGCGCCATCCTCCTCAAAAGCTCTTCGTCCAGGACACCGAACGGACAGGCGAGAATGCAGGAACGGCACCCGACGCAGTGGAAACTGGACTGATAGACAATCCCTGTCTCGGCATCGCGGCGGATGACCTCAAAAGGACAGGCCGCAGCGCACAACGGCTCCTCGCAGTGGCGGCAGGGTAGGGGAACGAGCGCCGTCTCACTCACCTCAGCGAACCGCACCCGCGCCTCACCCTTGAAACGACTCCGACAGGCCGCCTCGCAGGAACGGCACCCGCTGCAGTAGTCAA
>JBDRUJ010000041.1:0-12406 GCA_039801285.1 Caldifarciminota bacterium | reverse complement strand
CTTCACCTGCTTGCCCGAAGGAGTCAGCGGCACCTGCTTCATCTCCTTCCAGCCCGGAGTGTAGCGCGAGGAGACCCGGAAGGGCTTGCCCGTCGAGTCGTTTGCCGGAATCAGGTCGCCCGGCAGCGACGCCTTGGCAAAGCAGGTATATTGTCCAACCGGTGCTGCCACCCAGGTCTTGGTGAAGAGATGGTCCTCGGTCGCACCGACACCCAGACTCACCTCTTCGGTCGTGTCATAGACGATGGCATCGGTCGCATCCATTATCACGAACCGGAGGTTGAAGACCGCCGGCTCAGAGCCGTAGTTCCAGACCGTTGCCTGCGGCGTGACCACATCGTTGATGTAGACCAGCGCCGGAGGCCGCAGAATCGCGGTAGCGGCAACATCCAGGACCCGGCCGGTAACAACACCGGAGAGGGTGTCGTTTGCCCTTATCTGGTCGCCGCTCAGATAGGTTGAGCAGCGGAGGGTGTAGGTCCCGCGGCCCGGCACAGTCCAGTTGTTGAAGCTGACCAAGGTCTCCCTGCCCGCCGGAATGTTGACGAGAAGCCGGGTGTTGGAGTAGCCTGTCTCAAGAATCCGGAAGGAGGCGTAGAAACTGGCCTGATTGCTGCCCCGGTTCTTGAACCGGGCGCGCGGCGTGATGGTGGTTCCGGAATCAACATAGCTGCCGGGTGCGGGCGCGACGATTTGGGTCGGACAGGCATCAATCAGGTTGACCGTGACCGAGCCCAAAACGGTGTCGTTCAAGGGTCGCTGGTCTCCCGCGAGCATCGTCGAGCACTTGGTTGGCCAAGTTCCGGCCGAGTCGGCGGGCCACTGGTCAAAGTTGACAACCACCGAGTCGCCCGGGCCAAGGTTAGAGACCGGCTTGGTGCTGCTGTAGAAGGTGCCTATCCGGAACATCACATTGAAACTCTGGGGACGGCCTCCAAAGTTCTTCACCACCGCCTGTGGGATAACCGGTGTGCCATAAGGGATTGTGCCCGTCGGTGCAACGATTCTCGTGGGACCGACATCGGTAAGCATCACAAAGCAGGAGCCGACGACCCGGTCGTTGCTCGGGACAGGGTCGTTCAGCAGCCGGGTCGAGCACTTGGTCGCCCAGGGGCCGGCGGTGTCGGCAGGCCAGCTTGCGAAGTTGACGATGGCAGAATCGCCCGGCCCGAGTCCGGAGACAGTCTGGCTGTCCGTATAGACATTACCAATCTCGAACCTGACCTTGAACGAACCGGCCGGGACGGTCCCGAAATTCTTCACCACTGCCTGTGGGGTAACCGGAGTCCCGTAAGGAATGGTCTCAACCGGCGCGATGATTCGGGATGTCCCGACATCAGCGCCGACAACCCAGATGACCCGGTCATAGGGGTCGTTGTCATAGGCCTCGCCCCAGCGGGTGCCGCCGCCGCCGCTGACCGTGTCAATCCCCTGGTTCGACAGTTTCTCAATGTTGTAACCGGCCGAACCGGAAAAGTTGGTCTGGTTCATAACGATGACCTGGCTGTTCTCCAGCTTCAGCATCGGCCCGGAGATTGACCCGTGATAGAAGTTGCAGTAGGAGAAGTTATTGGTGGCATGGACTGTTGCGCCGCTGGCAACGTTGATGCCTGACGAGTTCATCCAGCGGAAGGTGGCAAACTGGGCCGCGATGGTCGCGCCCGACTGAACTGTAAATCCGTAAGGGTAGGACTCGCTCGCCGCGGTAACGCAGGCGGTGTCGGTGAGACCGGTGCCCACCGCTGAGAAGGTCGCACCCGAGCCATTGGTAACTGTGCCGGCGGCCGAGCCCGTTCCCAGCACCAGCACCCTCGGGCCGAGGGTAAACGTCCCATTGTTGGTGAATGTTCCGGTGACGGTGATGTGCCTGCTGTTGGCGCTATTGGTATCAACCACGACGATGGTCCCGTTGTTGGTGACATTTCCGAACAGGTAGCCGGTGTCAGGCTTGAATGTCCCGCCCAGGGTCACGGTGTTGCCCGAGTTCACTGTGAGGCCGGTGGTGGCTGAAACAAAGCCAATCAGGCTCGCAAAACCGCCCCGGAACAGCAGGGTGGCGGTGGAGCCGGTTTTTTCACAGCGGAGGTCGTTGAAGGCCCAGCGGTTGCCAAAGGTGCTCGACGATGACTGGAGTATCACCGTAGCTGCTGCGGTTCCCACAAATTTGACTACCGAGGTCCCGCTGCACTGGAACCAGACCCCGATGTTGGTGGTGATGCCGCCGTAGATGTTGAGCGTTCCGCCGGTCATGTACCAGCCCCAGCCCTGGTTGTTGGTATAGAGGGTGAGGGCGTTGGCTGCGGTTGAGAGGATGTTCACGGTTCCGGCGGAGATGTCAACCCGGTGGCCTGAATTGGCCAGGTCCCAGCGGGTGATGTTGAGGGTGGTTGCGGCACCCGAAACCGACACATAGCCGAGCCCCCACTGATAAATATAGTTGATGGTAACTGTGCTGCCGTTGGTGCAGTCGAGCTTGCCGGTCGTGGTGCCTACGAGCCGGGCACTGGTTCCGCCGTTGACCGTCAGGTTCTGGCCGTTGGTGACCAGGGTTCCAGTATTTATCTGGAGCGCCGTCGTGGTATTGGCCGAGACGGTGACCGCCCGGTTCATGGTGACGGTAGTAGCAAGGGCGTTCTTCGCGATGGTCACCTGATAGAAGGTCGTTGCGTTGTTGCCGCCGATGGTAGTGGCGCTGGAACCGGCAAATGTGACGGTGCCATTGGTCAGATTGGTTGAGCCGTTATTAGTCCAGTTGCCGTTTACCGTCAGGGTATAGGCACCGCTGCAGGTCAGAGTACCACTGGTGCCGATGGTGATGTTGTTGCAGGACTGGTTCGCATCAACAGTCACGTTGTGATTGATAGTAACATTGTCGGTAGCGCCCGGAATCCCGCGCGGTGACCAGGTCATGGTGTCCCCCCAGTTGCCGTTCTGCGCACTGGTATAATCAACCGCGACCGGCGGCTTCTGGGGCAGCACCGGCTTTTCCGGAGCAGGACCTTCCATGACTACCGGAAGTCCTTCCGGTGGCCAGGTCGTAAAGGTGCCGTCAGGGTTCTGGGTGACGATGTAATCCTCAGCAAAGGCTGAGGTTACGACAAAGAGGGCGAGGAGGGGCAGGATTGCTGTCCAGCCCTTCCTTGTCAGGCCCATTCTGCTTCGCATCTTTGCCTCCTTTTGTTTCGGTCTGCCCTTCTTGCTGCTAGTTGACTCAACCCCAGACACCAGTTGAGCCAATCACAGAGTGTAATTCAGATGCAACCCGAGGGAAATAAAATATACCTCTTCGTCCCAAGTTGTCAATTAGGAAAATTTGCCTTCAGTCCGAGTCTTTGTGTCGAGACTGTCGGGGCTTGACCGAGTAAAGAAATCTTGGATAATTGCGGCTGAGATGTCCAGTCTATTGAGACTTCAGCAAAGGCATAACCTAAGGAGGCCAATTTGAGTTCTGTCCGACAGGTGAACATACCGATTGCCGACATGCCAACAAAGTGGTTCAACATCGTTCCCGACCTGCCTGAGCCCCTGCCGCCACCCAAAGACCCGGAATCGGGGCCGTCCCGGCTTGCCAACCTGCCCAAGATGATGATTGGCGAATGTCTGAAGCAGGAGATGTCTCAGGAGCGGTGGATTGACATCCCGGTCGGCATCCAGGAGCTTTATCTTCAGGCGGGCCGGCCCAGGCCGCTCTTCCGAGCGCTCAATCTTGAGAGACACCTTGATACCCCGGCCCGGCTCTACTACAAGAGCGAGTTCTTCTCGCCCACCGGCAGCCACAAGGTGAACACCGCCCTGGCTCAGGCCTGGTATGCGAAACAGGAGGGTTTTGAGCGGCTGACAACCGAGACCGGTGCCGGCCAGTGGGGAACCGCGCTCGCCTATGCCGCAAGCCTGATGGGACTGAAGTGCACCATCTACTGGGTTCGCGCGGTCTACTCCTGGAAGTCGGACCGCCGGTCGCTGATGGAGCTTTTCGGGGCCGAGGTCCTGGCATCGCCCAGCCCAAGGACCAGGGCCGGCAGGGCGCTCTATGAGAAGAACCCGAACCATCCCGGCTCTCTCGCCATCGCCATCTCCGAAGGGCTTGAGGATGCGCTCAACGACCCCAAGGCGGCCTACTCTTTGGGCTCGGTTCTGAATCATGTCCTGCTGCACCAGACCGTGATTGGCCTTGAGACCAAGAAGCAGTTTGAGCGGCTTGGTGAATATCCCGACATTGTCATCTCCTGTCTGGGCGGTGGCTCAAACTTCGGGGGCTTCGCCATCCCGTTTCTTGCCGATGCCATCCTTGAGAAGAGAAAGACCCGCTTCATTGCGGCCCAGTCCCAGAGCACGCCCAACCTTCAGGGCGAGTATCGCTACGACTTTGCCGACCATGCCGAGATGACCCCGATGCTAAAGATGATGACCCTGGGTCATAAGATTGAGCCACCACCAATCAAGGGCGATGGTCTGCGCTATCACGGCTGTGCCCCGATTCTCTCCTTGTTGCGCCACAAGGGCTATATCGAGACCGTCGCCTATCCGATTGACGAGAAGCTGGTGATGGAGCGGGCGCGGACCTTCATCCAGTGCGAAGGGTTCATCCCGGCGCCGGAGTCGGCCTACAGCGTTGCCTGCGCCATTGATGAGGCCCTGAAGTGCAAGAAGACCGGTGAAAAGAAGGTGATTGCCTTCAACATCTCGGGCCACGGATTTCTCGACATCCCCGGTTACCGTGAGGTGCTGAGCAGGAGGTAGTGGCGAGCGCAGGCTTTTTGCTGCTCTTCGGCCTGATTGTTGCCCAGCCATCAGGGGTCACCATCACCGGCCGGGTCTTGGACGAGGCGGATGCGCCGGTTGAGTTTGCCAATGTGGCGCTCTATCGCCTACCCGACAGCAGTCTTGTGACTGGAACCGTCACTGACCGGAATGGCAGCTTCCGGCTGGCCGATGTTCAGCCCGGCCGCTACTACCTTGAGATTTCCTTTATTGGCTTCGGGACAAGGAGGGTGGAGGAGATTGAATGCGCGGCCGGTGCCCGGATTGATTTGGGACGATTGACCATTCAACCCAAACCCCTGCCAGTCAGGGGGGCTGAGGTGGTCGGAGAAAGACCGGCCCTCTCCTATCGGCTCGACCGGAAGGTGATTGATGTCACCAGGCTGCCCAATGCCGCATCCGGCACCGCGGTTGATGCGCTCCAGAATGTCCCGGGGGTCAAGGTTGATATTGAGGGCAATGTCACCCTGCGGGGCAGCGCCAACTTTCAGGTCCTCTTTGATGGCCGTCCCAGTCCGCTGCCGGCAAACGAAGCCCTGAAACAGACACCGGCCGCAACGATTGAGAAGATTGAAGTTATTACCAACCCATCGGCAAGATATGACCCGGAGGGGACTGCCGGTATCATCAATATCATTTTGAAGAAGGAAAGGGGCAGGGGTGTCAGTGCTCTGGTGAATGCCAATGCCGGACTTCGGAATCGCTATGGTGCCGACGGGCTCTTCAGCCTGCGTCGGGGAAGGGTGAGCGGCTTCGCCGGAGGGAACTTCGGCCATCGCCTCCTGGGTTATCAGGGTGAGTCCGAAACCAGGACCTTTGGTGCTCAGGAGACCCTGAAAATCACCACCAGCAGCACCGGTCAGTTGGGTTCAACGTTCGCCAGTGCCCGGGCCGGGCTCGAGCTCGGGATTTTGCCAATGGACATCACCACCATCTCGGCCCGGCTGGGCAGGTTTCAGGGAGAAAATAGCGACAGTTCGCTTGTTACCGAGAGCCGTCTTCCTCTCGGCACTGTGCAGCAGTTCAATGAGGGAGGCGGCTGGAACAGCGACATCAAATTCCTGTTTCTCCTCATGGACCATGAGCATCGGTTTGACACCGCCGGACAAAAACTTGTCGGTCGCTGCTACCTGATAGGCCGGGATGGCCAGGTGGCATGGAACCAGGGCCGCAGGGACAGCCTTGACACAGTCCTCAGCGGCCGGCGTTCAAGTGAGTCCGGGCCGATGAAGCGGATAAATCTGGAGCTGGAATACAACCTCCCCCTGCGCGGAGGCAACCGGCTTGAGGCCGGACTTGAGAGTCATTACGGCTACACCGACCAGGACTACCGGCTCTATCGGCGAACACCGGCAACCAGCCGCTACGAGCTTGACACCCTCGCCAGTCATCCCTACCGCTTCACCGGCAGGGTCAACTCCGGCTATGCCACCTACTCCACCCGATGGAAAGAACTCGCCATCCAGCCCGGATTGCGGCTGGAGCAGTTCTTGCGCCGGACTCAGGTAATGGATACCGCCCTCTCATGGCAGACCGGCGCACTGGACATCTTTCCCAGCCTCCACCTCTCCTACACTCTGCCCGGGGACCACAAGGTGAAGGCCAGCTACTCGAGAAGGATTGATAAGCCTGACCCCTGGTTTCTCAGGCCCTTTCCGGAGTGGCGCGATGAGCATAACATCAGCCAGGGCAATCCCCAGCTCAGACCGGCCTATGTCAACTCCTGGGAGGCCGGCTATGAACTGCCCTTCGGCGCCAATCAGATTACCTTGGAGGCTTACCTCAGGACAACGAGCGACATGTTTGAGTGGGTAACCACCCGATATTCCCAAGACACGACCGTCCTCCTCCAGACCGCAGCCAACATCGGCCAGGACCGCTCACTCGGTCTTGAGCTTTCAGCCAACCTCAGCCCGTTCCGCTGGCTCACACTTTATCTCACCGCCGACATCTACAACTACCACGAATGGGGAAGCCTCTTTGGCCAGGAGATAGACCGGCGCACATTCACCGGCAGCGGCTCCTGCAACCTGAGCCTCCAGTTTCCCAGCGCTACCCAGGTCCAGTTCAATACCACCCTTTCAGGTCCCTCGGTCACGGCAACCGGCACCAGCGCCACACGGTTCACCGCCGACCTTGCTCTCAGGCAGAGCCTGTTCAACCGCGCACTTTCCATTACCCTCCGCTGCAGCAACCTATTCGGTCCGGGCATCTGGAGGAACCAGAGCGAGGGTCTGGGCTTTTTGAGCCGGTCAACCTACACCGGTGAAGGCCGAACACTCTCGCTTGCCCTGAGTTACAACCTCAACAACTTCAGGTTCGACCCGAAGATGCGGGCGGGCGAGGAGCTCGAGCAGGAAGGCACCGGAATGCCCCGGCGCTGATATCTTGAGAGTGGAAAAATCGCTTGCCCAGCGAGGAATTCTCAACAAGCTCGGAATGAAAAAGGGTTGACGCTCCGTTCCGTCATTCCCGCGCCCCATTCTGTCATTCCCGCGCCCCATTCTGTCATTCCCGCGCAGGCGGGAATCTATCGCTATTCGGGCTATGGATTCCTGCTTCCGCAGGAATGACAGAAAGAGTAGCAGGAATCACAGAAAGAGTAGCAGGAATGACAGAAAGAGCGGTTCGCCGCCCTGCTGGGGTGGACCCCTGCGAAGGCAGGGGCAGGAATGACAATGGGAGCCGCCTCGAATGACATAGCCTCTAATTTCGACCGACCGGCTGACTTCTGGCACTTCGCCCGTCCGGCTAACATTCCGTCATTTCGACCGAGCGCGACAGGATAAACGGAGAAGAAATCCCTCTCTTTTTATGGTGAGAGATTCCTCGACTCCGCTCGGGATGACGGACCTACCTGTCATTTCGACCGAGCGAAGCGAGTGGAGAAATCCCTTTCTTTTCAGGCTGGGGGATTCCTCAGCAGCTCGAAATAACAATAAGGAAAGCTTGGAATGACCATGAAAACTGGAATGAGAATCGACCAGCTAGAATTGGTCGTGCCCCGCAAACTCAGCTCTCAGGAGCAGAAATCGGGCAATAATCTCAGCCTGAGTTGACGCCTCCTGCTAGCGAACCAGGACCAGTTTCTCAACCCCTTTGTCTGTGCCCTGGACTCGGCAGAAATAAACTCCTTCGGGCAGGGGCCGGCCGAAATCATCGGTCCCATCCCAGACCAGCGGGACACCGGCCTGAAGGGAGAGCTGGCGCACCGGATTGCCGGCAGCATCAACAATTACTATCTCACCAGCGGTAGAGACCAGGAATCTTGCCGAGCCGGCAATCAGGCTGGGCACGACCGAAAGGACCGGCTGGTTCTCCGACCGCTGTTCCTGGATTCCGACAACTGGATGGAAGAGGACCTTGGCCTGGTCATCGGGAGGCGGGAATGGATACCAGGAGTCCTGAACCGGCAGCATGATTGAGAGCTCCAATGGCCGGCCTGTGGCCTGGCCCCAGAGCCGAATCAGGCCGGGCCATCCAGGAACAAAGGTGAAGTTGAAACTGTCCTGCATCATCGGCTCGGCCGACCAGTCCGGAGTCGGGAATACCTGGGAACCGGAAGACCAGCGCATGAACACCGAGTCAATCTGCAAAGGCTCAGGCCCGGCCTCAAGCACACCGGTTATGTCCATCTGGCCCAAGGCTGCGGCCCAAAGCAGGGCAAGAGCGACTGCAACAACCGTCTTTTTCATTGCTTCCTCCTTATTTGCTTTTTGCAGAGATGGGTTCATTGAACCGAGAGTGTAGCGGTCAGGCTCGGTTTGTCAAGATAAAAATTTGTGCTTGACAATGAGCCCAGGGGGGGTATAATTAGCCAGACCCTGGGAAACATCCGAATTGTGCTGTGCGAGGCAACCGGTAGTCACCGGTTCATTCTCTGTTTGGGCGTTGGGCCTCGGGTGGAGACCCGGCGCGACATATATTGAACCACCCTGAGAGCGTCAATTGACGCATGAAACCTAAGGAGGCGAAAGATGCTAAAAGCAGTGAAAGCGGCCGGACTGCTTCTGCTTGTGGCGGCCTTTGCCCTGGCGGTGACGCCGGAGGAAGAGGCGGCGGCACTTGCCCATAAGGGCATGCGCGAGCCGCCGGTCTCGGTAACCGGCAAGCCGGTTCCGCCCGGGTTTGCGCCGGTCAACGAGCAGTGGTCAAGTGGCGGCCCAATCTGGGAGACCGATGCCCAGTGGGACCCGGAAGTCCGGCTGACCAACAACTCGTTCACCGACTACACCTCTTATAACGGTAAGAACGTAGTTGTTGACCCGGCGGGCAGAATCCATGTGGTCTGGTACTCCTATCAGACACCAGGAAGCTACACCCCGCAAATCTACTACAAGCGGTACATTCCCGGAACCGGCTGGACCAGTGACACCTGCATCAGCGCCGATGTTGCGAGCTCCCGCTACTGCTACTATCCTTCGATTGCCTGCGACTCGGCCGGCAACATCCATGTTGTCTGGCGCGCCTACTACTCGACCACCTATGAAATCCGCTACAAGATGTGCACGCCGACCAGCTCGGGCAATGGCGGCTGGGAGGCGGCGTCAACCGTCATCTCCACCAGCCCGACCACTTGGTACAAGTACTACCCGGATGTTGCCTGCACCCCGGACAACCATGTCCATGTTGTCTGGAATCAGTACTACTCAACCGCGGGCTATATGATTACCTACCGGGAGAAGATCGGGACAACTTGGCAGACGCAGGTGATGGTTGACTCAAGCTCAACCAGCTACTACAAGGGCTATCCCAGCGTTGGCGGCTCAAGGAACAACAACGTCCATGTCGCCTGGTACGGCCTCGCTTTGGGCATCAGCTACTACCAGATTTTCTACCGCGGCAGGATAAGCGGGGTCTGGGGTTCGATTGAGAATGTCTCCAACGGGATTTACTATCAGTACTACCCCTCGGTTGCCTGCAACCCGGTGACCAACAACCCCCACATCGTCTGGTACGGCTATGACGCGAGCTTCTCCTACTACAAGATAATCCACAGCTACCGGACCAGCTCAGGCTGGCAGCCCAGAGACACCGTGTCGGAATGGCCCCAGTACACCTACTATCAGTACAACCCGGAGATGGAGTTTACCTCTGACGGCAAGGGCCATGTTGTCTGGTACGGCTATTCTGCGGCACAGGCCTCTTATTACCAGATTCGCTACAACGAGCGTTCTCCAGCCGGTGTCTGGGGAACCCCAATCAACCTGACCAATGTCACCGGCTCCTACCGCTACTACCCATCAATCGCCAATGGCGGCAACTCCTCGAACCGCGACCACCTGCATGTTGTCTGGACCGATAGTAGGGACGGCAACTACGAAATCTACTACAAGCACGGCGCACCACCCCCGCCCTATGATGTTGGTGTTTCAAAGATTGTTGTGCCCAACGGCATCTACGAGGACCAGCTGCTTCAGCCCTCGGCCTATGTGAAGAACTACGGTGTCAACACCGTGACGAGCTTCAGCGTCAAGATGGACATCGGGACCTCCTACACCAGCACCGTTGCCTGGAACGGCAGCCTGGCGAGTGGCGACTCGGTGCTCATCAACACCTTCGCAACCTGGGACCCGCCCGCGGCTGGCGAGTATCCGGTCAAGTGCTCAACCATGATGTCATCGGACGGCAACCCCTCCAACGACCGCAAAAATGCACAGTGTGTGATTGCCAACTTTGTGGAGTACTTTGAGCCGACGGACTGCGGCTACACCCAGTCGAGCTCGGGCAGCAACTGGTTCTGGCGGCCACCGGCCGCACCGAGGCCGGCTCCGCCCAGCCCGCCCAATGTCTGGACCTGCCCGGACTCGGACTACTACCAGAACAACACCGCGGCCAACCTCTACTCGGTCACCTACTTTGCGGTTCAGGACACTCCACGCATCATCTTCTTCTGGTGGATGTACTCCGAGACCTACTGGGATGGCGGCAACTTCGCCTACTCAACCGATAACGGCCAGAACTGGACAATCCTTGAGCCGGACACCACCGGTGGCAGGAGCCTGCCCTACTACGGGACCCTCTCCAGCGGCGAGCGGGGCTGGTCCGGCTCCTACGGCTGGAATATCGCCTGGTTCAAGATTCCGGTTGCCAGTGGGACCGCGTTCAAGTGCCGGTGGCGGTTCACCTCTGACGCCTCGGTCACCTATGTCGGCGGGATGATGGTGGACAATGTTGCCGGCATGGGCTGCCGCAAGCCGATTGACGTGGCGGCGGTGGAGATTCTGGCGCCGGTCGGCAACATCCCCTATGGCACGCCAGTCACTCCTCAGGCGAAGGTGAAGAACCTGGGCACCGGGACCCAGAGCTTCAATGTCAAGTTCGACATCGGGACCTTCTATTCCGACACGCAGTGGGTGTCTAACCTGGGTGCGGGCGACTCGGTGACTGTCAACTTCGACCAGTGGGGTGCCGACACGGCCGGGACCTGGGTGACAGCCTGCTCGACGATGCTGGCGACCGACGATATCCCGGGCAACGACCGGTGTGAGAATGAGGTCACGGTCAACCTGATTGACGTCCTGCCGACTCAGATTGTGAGTCCGGGTGCGGTGGTTGACTCGGGCGCTACCATCACGCCGCGTGCCCGGTTCAAGAACCGGGGCAACAACCCGGCATCGTTCTATGCTACCTTCCGGATTCTTGAAGTGGGCTACTCCAACACCCGGCTCCTCGTCAACATCCCGAGTGGCAAGGAGACCCTGGTCAGCTTCAACAACTGGACCGTGCCGGGCCGCGGGACCTACACCCTCCGCTGCTCAACCCGGCTGACTGGCGACCAGGTTCCCGAGAACGACACCCTCTCCGGTCAGACAACCGGCCGGGTCCTGGATGTGGCGACGACCGCGATTCTCCAGCCAGGTGCGATGGTCTACATCAACGATGTGGTCACGCCGCAGGCAACGGTCTGGAACTACGGCTCTGAGCCGGCGGTCTTCAACCTCCGGTTCGTGATAATGGATGCGACCGATGCCGTCGTCTACGACACGACCGAAGAGGTGAGTCTGGATGTCGGTGCGACCGAGGACCATCTCTTCACCAAGACCTGGGTGGCAAGCCCTGCCGGTGCCTACGTCTGCTATGCCAAGGCCTCGCTGCCGGGCGACGTGATTCCGGCGAACGACTCCACGTCCAAGCCCTTCCGGGTCTCCCTGCGCTACACTCCGGGCTGGAAGGAGATGAAGCCGATGCCGAGCGCGCCTTCGGGCAAGGAGGTGAAGGACGGCGGCTGGCTGGCCTTTGACCCGGGCAGCGATGGCAAGCTCATCTATGCGGCGAAGGGCAACAAGACCCCGGACTTCTACCGCTACCATGTCGACGGCGACTCCTGGCAGACGCTCGCCCCAATCAAGCCCGGGACCGAGAACAAGCTGCCGAAGAAGGGCTGCGTCGGTGTTGCCGACGGTCAGGGTCATATCTACATGACCAAGGGCAACAACACCCTGGGCTTCTGGGAGTACTTTGTTGAGGGCGACTCCTGGGTCCAGCTGCTTGATGTCCCGCTCGGCAACAGTGGCAAGAAGGTGAAGGGCGGGACCGACATGGTCTATGCGGTTCTCAACGACACCGGCTACGTCTATCTCCTGAAGGGCTACAAGTGCGACTTCTTCCGCTACAACACCGTGACCGGTCAGTGGCAGACCCT
>JBDRUJ010000040.1:0-12556 GCA_039801285.1 Caldifarciminota bacterium | reverse complement strand
AATGACCGGGTTCGAGGTTGCGCCGCAACACTTCAGAATCGGCGACACGATAAAGTTTTCTCTCGACTTCCAAAACACCGGCTCAACCATTCTCTCAGGCAAGGCGGTGTTTGATGTCCGGGTCAGGGACTCGGTGGTTCTCACCAAGGCCTGTGAGTTTGCCAACCTGAGTCCGGGCAGGTCGCAACATTTCACCGAGTCGTGGAGCACCGCCGAAGCAAAGGAAAATGTGCTCTATACCGTGGTCGGATATGTGAGTTACGAAGCCACGGCAACACTGGCCGAGAAAGTAGTCATCAGCACCAATGCAGCACCATCGGCAGAGTTCACTGTTGCGCCCGAGACCCTGCGTGCCGAACAGGATGTGAAGTTCGATGCCGGCGGGTCTAAGGACCCTGATGGAAAGGTTGTCAGGTTCCAGTGGGAGTTCGGTGATGGCGGGAAGGGTGCGGGAGTCAGTGTGAGTCACAGCTACTCCGAACCCGGAGAGTTTGCGGTCACCCTCACCGTCACCGACAACGGTGGCCGGACCGGAACCACAACCAGGCATGTTGTAGTAAAAGAAAGGGACTAGGGTCAAAGTGCTTGGGACTCTCGTTCCCCATCTCAAGGAGGTGTAATGAAGCTGGCTAAGGGACTCGTGATAGCGATTCTGGTCAGCACGGTAACTGGCCAGGTGCAGCCCAAAGTAACGGTCAGGCTCCATATTCCACCTGAAGGGCAGTGGCAGATGGAAAACCTCTGGTTCGTTGACCTTGACAATCAGACCCAGAACACCTACACCTGCTATCTCCACGGCGAAATCTCCGAAGCGGCAAAGGGACTGGTGTTCAAGGCAAACTCAAGGGAGTTTCAGTTGCCGCCAGGTAGTCGGCGCCTCCAGGGCAGGAAGGATGTTGACCCGCTCTGGGGCATCTGGTATGCCAAGGGGTATGAGGAGTTCGCACTGCGCACCGGCGGTTTACCGGAAGGCCGCTACACCTTTATCGTTTTGCTCGAGCCCAATCTGGGCGGCGACACGGCTGAGTTTGAGGTCCGTAAGCTCGGCCCGCCCAGACTCATCGCGCCACTTGATGGCGCAAAACTGCCAAAGGGCGAGAAATTGCCAATGTTCAACTGGACTCCGCCATCATCTCCACCACCTGGTATCAAATACCAGTTGCGTATCGTTGAGATTCTCCCCGGCCAGACACCTGAAGAGGCGATGAAAGGTAACCCGGCCTGGCATGAGGGCAAAAACCTCACCAGCGTAAACCTGCGCTATCCCCAGTCTGCCAAGTCGTTGGAGTCAGGGAAACGGTTCGCCTGGCAGGTCCGGGCACTGGACCGCAGTGGCAGACCTCTCGGCGAGAGTCAAATCTGGACCTTTTCTTTTGAAGAAATCAGCCGACCGCCTGTCAGACTTCTCCCGGTGAACATCACCCGGCGGGTAACAAGAACCGATAACTACTATGCGGTGCAGCTCACGATTGAAAATAACTCGGCAGATACCCTTTATGAGTTGACGGTCTTTGACCGCAGTGCTGCCTTTCAGTGCATTGACGATGCGACGGTGCTGCATGGCACAACCGGCGCCTCTTACCGTTCCACCTTCTGCCGGACCTGGGCGGAGTCGGCAGGCGCACAGACCGCAGTGGTATTTGGCTGGGAGAAGCTTGCCCCAAGAGGCCGGATGATTGTTCGCTACCACCTTGTGCCGGTTCTTTTGCCCTATCCTCTTTCGAGCTCATTCACACCCACCATTGGTGATTCCACCGCCATTTCCTACCGGTCGGGTGAAAACTGGGTATTGAGGTGCTTCCAAATCGCATCCGCGCCGACCGATGTCAACGATGCGCTGCGAACCGCCGATTACCTCATCATCACCTCGCCCCAGAAACTACTTCGTGCCAATCCGGGAGCTATGATGGAAGATGTTTACCGACTACTGGCAACAATGGCAAGACTGGCCAAGGAGAAGTCTGGGGTTCTGGGCTATATTCCCGCGTCTTGGAACTGTGATGATGTCAAGGATTACGGTCTTTCTAGCTGGTGTTGGAGGCTGACCCCGGACTGGTTCAATAGCGGGTACCTCTTGATTGTTGGGCAGGATGACATTGTGCCCGCTTGGTCCTGGCCGGTAAGAGGATTTGATAATGTGCCTTTATCCGATTATCCCTATTCCAATCTTTACCGTGATGAGCAGTGCGAGTTGCGCGTCGGCAGGATTATCGGGCTGAACGCCAGAGAACTGACCATACCGATTCAGACCAGCCTTGATGTCTGGCAGGGGCGGGCACGCTACGACGGCAGCCGTGGTCTGATGGTCAGCGCCGCTGAGGGGCCGTTCGAACCATTTACAGTCTATGCCAAGGAGTTGGCGGATACGTTGCGGTTGAAGGGGGTTGATGCCAGCTGCGTGTTAGGAGAGGCGTTCATCACCCGGATGAGTATGCTGCGGGAGGGGCTCTGGATTGACTGCTGTATGGGCACGGACATTTTCAAGATGTGCCGCTGGATGCTGCGGGAATGGGTCTGGAATGGTCACTCACTGGGCACGATTGACCGGTTGTCTGAGATTGATGGGATGAGTCAACAGGCGGTCCGGGATTCGGCAGTTGCACTGGCACATCGCCTGCTTTCATCACCCCCTGCCGACCCATCGGATTTGAGTTGGGTCTGTAAGGCAATGGAGGAGCGCGTCCTGCTTTGGGAGAACCGTGTTTCTAATCCTGGGGCATATCTGAATGCCTTAAGCGGCTGGCTTTTGCGCCAGCGGGGAATAACACCACCGGCCGACAGTCTGACCCGGGCACTCAGTGAAGCGGAGGAGATTCAGTTCGCCAATCGCGGTCAACGACTGCCGTCCTACAGCTACTTTGATACCCCTGAAGCGGCCGCAAGGGAACGGAGCAGCCAGGCCCGCCTGATGGCTTCCGAGCGGGACATAATCGGCTATTGTGGACACGGCGGAGGGGGCAGCTGGTGTTGGACACTTGACGACTGGGCAACCAGTGCCTGTCCTGCCGAGCCGCTCAATTTTGGAAGCCGCCGACCGGTTGTGCTCGGCTACACCTGCAGCAGTGGTAACTACACCGACTCAAGTGAAGAACACGGGCCGGTAAGCATCGCCCGCTGCTTTCTGCGCAATGGTGCGGGCATCTATGTCGGTGCCACAAGAGTATCCTTCTGTTGCACCAACCGAACCCTCTACCTTGAGACCTTCCGGCGCTGGTCACCCGACCGGTGTTTTGGCGATGCTTTTGTTGACCTGAAGAACACCTGCTGCCTGCGTGAGCACAACTGGATGCTTGAAGCGGTAATGTACAACCTTTATGGTGACCCGAAATACCGAAGGAGGTAAACAATGCGTGTTTTAGCTGCTGTTCTTCTGCTGGTCGCTCTGGCTTGGGCGGCCGAACCACCGGAGTCAATCTCAGTAACCATTCCGGAATGGACCATAAAGGAAATCGGCGGATTGCATTATGTGGAGATTCCGGGTGGGAAACTGTTGATGCGTGATGGTCAGCCCCGCCTTCCGTTTTATCCGGTTACGATAAACTACCCGCCAGGATATTATGTTCAGGATGTCGTCCTCATCCAGAAATCGGGACGCAGGAGCGACACCGGCATCCGGCTACCCGAGATACAGATAACGGTTGACACCGCCGAAACCTTCCAGCCGCCAAAAGCTGCCGTGACCAAAGGCTGGTATCCGGACCGGGATTTCGACTGGCAGCTCTGGGATAGCCCTCAAGGTGGCACCGACCTCGTGCTTTCTCTCTATCCCCTGCATTTCAACTCGGAGCCCGGGGAGCTGGTTTCCCATAGCAAGTATCAATTCCGGGTAGAGTATGTAAAGACCGGCATCACTCTGACAGGCCTGACTGCGGACAAGACCGCCTACGAGCCGGGCGCGCGGGTGGTGCTGCGGCTGCAGTTGCAGAACCGCGCTGAACCCAGAAATCTTATCCTGACACCGAAGGTTTCCGGCCCGGTTTCCCTTGCCCTGCCGGCGTCCCAATCAAGAATCCTGAAGGGTGATACAACCTTGACTCTGGAATGGCAGACCGGCACTGCGCCGGCCGGTGATTATACTGTCACTCTGCTCATCAGCGATGAGCAGGGCAACAGGGTAGGCCAGGAGAAAGTAAATCTCCGGCTCGGCATTCCCGCAGCCGAGATTGTCTCCTTCGCCGCTGAACCGGCACATTTCCAGATTGGCCAAGATGTGAAGCTTGCCTTGGCGGTGCGTAACACCGGTTCCTGTCCGATTTCAGGCACGGGCGTATTCCGGCTGTTCAGGGACGGCTCGATAGTCAATGAGTGGAGCTGTCCCTATCAGAACCTTGAACCGGGGGCTTCAGCCACCCTGAACACCACCTGGAGAACATCTCAGGCCGAGAAGGGCGCAATCTATTATCTCACCGCCTTTGCCCGCTATGACGGTGGTGCCACGCCTGCGTGTCAGCTGCTTCTCTCCACCAACCGGATGCCCGAGGCACGGTTTACCGTTACACCGGAGAGCATCAGAGCCGGACAGGAAGTTCAATTCGATGGCTCAGGCTCAACCGATTCCGACGGTGAAATCGTTGATTATCGCTGGGAATTCGGTGACGGTGGGACCGGCCAAGGGGTCAGAGCGACGCACCGCTATCAACTGCCTGGCGCCTATGAGGTGAAACTCACCGTCACTGACAACGAAGGCGGAACCGGAACCGCAACAAAGAGCGTGGTAATCGCAGAATAGCCGACCATGGTTTGCCAAGACGGACGACTGATTGTCGAACGGGTCGTCGCTAATTCTGCCGCTCAAGGCTTTCGAACCAGACCGCGCTACTTCTGGTCGTTGCCGTTTTTGACCCTGCTCTGTGTCTGCCTCTTGTCATCCTGCAAGCGTGACATCGGCCCGCGGTGGTGGAACCGTAACCAAAGTTATGATGGTTGAAAATGAAGTACCTAGGGATTAGATGAAGGTTCGCAACCTCACTGTCGAAGTGCCCTTTCCACTGCCGCTCGGCCTGACGCTGGAGAAATACCGAAGCCGCCGCAGATGTGTCCCATAAGGAGGTGACTTCAATGGCCAAACTGCTTCACCTGCCTGTCTTGCTCTCCCTGGTGACCGCCCTCGGCTTGGCTGGGCCTCTGCAGTTCTCCGGCTCGGCAAGTCTGCAGGGGAATGCGGAGTTCATCAGTGGTGATGCGTTGCGTGAGCCGTATTCGAATCTGACGCTGAACATCAATCCGAGTCTGACCGTCTTCGGGATTCCCATCACCACCGACATCTTGCTCTCAACGATGGAAAGCGATGTCCGCCAGGCCCTGAACAAGTTCCGCATCGGGCTTGACCCGTTGAGCCTTCTGCGCCAGAGACTGCCAGTGCCGGGCTTCATGCAGTACCTGCCGAAGGTTGATTTCGGAACCTTCAGCCCATCCTACTCGGCGCTGACCCTTTCCGGCGCGACGGTTACCGGACTCGGTATTGAGTATCAGCCTTGGAAGCTCTATATTGCCGGTGCCGGCGGCCGGACCCAAAGGGCAATTGAAGGCTCGGACACGACCGAACCGGCATACTGGCGGCAGCTCTATGCCGCGAGGGTCGGCTTCGGCAAGAAGGAGGCAACCCACTACTATCTCACCATCCTGTCCGTGCGCGACGACTCGAACTCAATTGAAAGGAACTGGCCCGACACAACAGCGCCGGCCGATACGATTGAGGTCGTCACTCCGCAGGAGAACTACGTGTTAGGCATGGAGTTCAACCTGAGTCTGTTTGAGGATGCGTTCCGGCTCGAGTCGGAGGTTGCCGGCATGGAACTGATTCGGGACAACCGGCTGCCGCTCGTTGACCACAAGCAGGTTCCGAACTGGATTGAGAGGCTACTGCGTATCCGCTGGTCATCCCAGTTTGACTATGCCTATTCGGTCCGACCGGTGGTGAACGTCCTTGAGACCAGGGTTTTTGGTGAGGTGCGGATGGTCGGGCCCGGCTATCGGTCGCTCGGTGCGCCTGCGCTGCGCAATGACAACCTGGCATTCAGCGCCGGTGTTGAGCGGTCTTTTCTCAACGAGGCGGTCTCGGCTTCGGCTTCAATCAGCCGGGAGCGGGACAACCTGATTGGCATGAAGCTCACCACCACCTCCTTCACCACGCTTGCCCTTGCCCTGAATTTTGCCTTTCCGAACATCCCCTATGCCAGCCTGGGTTATTCAGCTTGTTCCCAGAACAGCGAAGGCCTGTCCGACCGGTCGCACATCGTCAACCTGAGCACGGGCCACAGCTTCACCACCGGCGCTATTTCTCACTCACCTTCCCTCTCGTTCTCCTGGCAGGGGCACCAGTCCGGTACCGGGGATGGCGACTACGTGACATTCGACCTGAGCCTTGGCCACAGCCTGGGATTTCCATTCCCCCTGACCGCCTCGGCCAATCTCGGCCTTGCCCGCACCGCCTATCAGGACTCGGCTGAGAACCGGTTCTATCTCAGCCTTGCACCCGGCTACACCATTTTCGGGAACTGGACTAACAGCCTTTCCTTCAACGGCGCTTTTGAGAAAAGCGGCCGCCGGTTCGACCTCGGCCTGAACTCATCATTTCCGGTCTGGAAGTTGTGCACTGCGAACCTTGGTATTGGTCGGACCAACTATCAGGGTCAGGACGGCAGTTACAATGAGTGGCAGTTGACCGGCTCACTAACGAAGAGCTGGTAGCCAGCGGCCAAGTATAAATATATTTATACAAATTATAACCTGGGAAAACCGGCTTATCTATCGCAGCAGCGGAACTTAGCCGAAATTGCAACTTTTTCGGGGAGCAGCCCCCCTGGTAGAAACGTGATTTGACCTGTAACCAGGTTTGTCGGTAATCGTGGCAGGAGCTGTCGTCGTCGGTTTCCAGCCGATTTCGGTGTCCGTTTGCGTTGCCATTAGCCATCTTGGAACCTAGGCAAACATCCTATGAAGTTGTCCAACTACTAGAGACTGGACCTTCAGGCTTGAACGACCGGTTACTGGCGAGCCGACCTTGAGAGCCAATCTTCCTTCTGCCTCCCTTTTTGCCTGCCCACGGGCTTTTCAGGCTATCCTGGAGCCAGCAATAAGGCGAGCCCCGGGTCTTGCCCGAACCATTGAAGCCGTGCCGGCACCAGCCCCGCGCTGCCATTGGGAAAATACCGCCTGTTGACAGCCGGCCGGGGCAAACCTATAATTAGGTTCGTCTAACAATGTTAGCCAAGACGCACATCAACCGGACCCGACCGCTGGGTCAGAGTTGCGAAGACTATCTGGAGGCGATTCTGGTTCTGGAAAGGAAGGGCAAGGTGGTGCGGGTCAGGGATGTGGCCCGTTTCCTTGAGGTGAGCCGGCCCTCGGTCGTTGCCGCCCTTGCCGGTCTCCAAAAGAAGGGGCTGGTGGAACATGAGCATTACGGCGGAGTGGAGTTGACCGCCCGGGGCCGGGCACTGGCAAGCGCAATTGACCGCCGGCACCGGCTGATTGAGGATTTCCTGCGGGATGTGCTGGGTGTCAGCGACCGGGTTGCGGCACAGGACGCCTGCCGACTCGAACACGCCCTGTCGGCCGAGACAGCAGAGCGGCTGGCGGCACTTGTCAGGAGGTTGAAAAGACAACGGCAGGTGAGGTCCTAGCATGCATGGCAACTTCTGGTTTGCGCTGGGACTGTCAGCGGCCGCGGCGACCGCAACAACATTAGGCAGCCTCCTGGGGATGCTGGTGCACCGACCAGGGACGAGGTTCATGGCCTTCAGTCTGGGCTTTTCAGCCGGTGTGATGATGTTTGTCTCGTTTGCCGAGCTCTTGTGGTCCAGTATCCATGAAATCGGCTTTGCCTATGCGACAGTCGGCTTCTTCGGCGGGCTCCTCTTGATGTTCGTGATTGATATTGTCGTGCCCCACACTTTTATTGGCGAGCACGGTGGCACCAACCCGGCTGCCGAGTGTGGCGACTGGGCCGAAGGCCGGAGAATGGGGTGGCGGCACCGGCACCAACACGGCGCAGGACTGGAGCCGGCACGGCTTCTGCGCGCCGGCCTGATGATCGCCCTGGGAATTGGAATCCACAATCTGCCTGAAGGGATGGCCACATTTACCGGGGCAATCAAGAGCCGGGGACTCGGCATCGCGATTGCCGCCGCCATCGCCTTGCACAACATCCCGGAGGGGTTGGCAGTGGCTGTGCCGGTCTTTTGTGCGACCGGCTCGCGGGGAAAGGCGCTGGGCTGGTCGGCGATTTCCGGCGGCGCTGAGCTTCTGGGCGCACTGCTGGCCGCGGCGGTTCTGATGCCCTTGCTCACACCGGTATTTTTGGCATGGGTGCTGGCCGCAGTTGCCGGTCTGATGGTTTTTGTCTCGCTTGACGAGCTGATACCCGGGTCCTACGCTTATGACCGGGAACACTTCAGCGTTGCGGGTGTTATATCGGGGATGGCGTTGATGGCGATAAGCATCTGGCTTCTGGGAAAGTAGCCGCTGATGGATTCTAGTGATGCGCCAACGGTAATCGGACCGGCTGGTCAGAAAAGGCGCAGCCGGGTGGCACGGCTTCTGGTAGCTGTGTTGGGACTGACACTGTTTATTGCCGGCGGGCTGCTTATCGGACACCGTAGGCCGCGGCGTTTTTGCGGCCCGCCAGTCCCGCACCCCGATTCATCGTTCGTTGGCGGCACTGTTTTGGCAAAGGGCGAGGTGCTGGCTGGACTCCTGAGCCGCTGGTGTCTGGAGCCGGAGCTGGTGAACCGGGTCTATGCCGCTCTGGGCAAGACTGACTTCAACTTCCGGGGAATGAGAGAAGGGGACTCGGTATCCTTCTACTACAAAGGGTTGAGCCTCACCGGTCTGGAGTATCACAAGGACATGGCCACAAGCTATCGGGTTGCTTTTGACTCGAATGGCGGCGCGGCTGCCACCAAAGAGCTGAAGCCGGTTGATACGGTGCAGACGGTGGTGCGCGGCACGATAAAGGGCTCGCTCTGGCACTCGCTTCTTGACCTGGGTGAGAAGCCGGAGCTGGTTGTCGGGTTTGCCGACATCCTCCGCTACGACATTGACTTCTTCACCGAATCCAGTGATGGAGATACTTTTGAGCTCCTGGTGGACAAGTTACAGGTTCAAGGCCGGCTCTATCGCTATGGCCGCATCTACGCTCTCCACTACCGGGGCAGAACTGAAAATGTCTATGGATTCTACTTCCGTTCTCCTTCCGGACACTGGGACTACTACAATGAAAAGGGGCAGTCGCTGCGCAAGACGGTGCTCCGGTCACCGTTGCAGTTCTCCCGGGTCTCCTCATTCTTCGGGATGAGGTTTCATCCGATTCTCCGAATCTGGCGGCCCCATCAGGGGGTTGACTATGTTGCTCCGAAGGGCACGCCGGTGAGCGCCGTTGCCGACGGCACCGTGACAATGGCTTCCTGGAACGGCGGTTATGGCCGGATGGTGGAAATCCGTCATTCGGGTGGTCTGGTCTCACGCTACGGCCATCTTTCCGGTTTCGGCCCCGGCATCAGGCAGGGCCGTTATGTCCGTCAGGGTGCGACCGTTGGGTATGTTGGTGCAACCGGTCTGGCAACCGGACCCCATCTCCATTTCGAGATTCGGAAGGATGGAAAGCCGGTGAATCCCCTGAAGGTAATACCGCCACGGGCCGAGCCGGTCCCCAAACGGCTGATGCCCGAGTTCGAGCGGGTAAAGAACGGCTACCTGGCCCGGTTCAGCCGGTGGTCAGCCGCGTTGGCCGACTCGGCGCGCTAGATTCACTGCCTGAGTTTTTCCAACCCCAACTCCAGTTCGGCATAGAAGGTCCGACTCGGAACCGGGTAGTCCTTTATTAACTGGTAATGCCTGTCAAGAAGATTCCGGCAGCCGGCCCGGAAGAGGATTTGGACAAATTCGGGCCATAAGCGGCTGGAAAGTTCCGCATCAAACAGAATAAAACCTGGCAGAGTGTCGGTCATTGTCGCATCGGTGAACCGCTGCGCTGAGCCATGGGCGGTCAGGGTCAGTCGGGCACGCTCGTTTCCAACCCAACCCGCAATCCGTCCGGACAGGCGCGGCCGGTAGGGCAGGTCAAGACCGTGAGAGCGGCACACCATATAGGTGGCAGAGCCGGTGAAACCGAAGCGGCGCCAGTCCAGATTCAGCTCAGCCTCGGCCCCGGAAGTTGTGGCGGTGTCAACATTGACCGGCCGCCACGTGTCACCCGGGCCCGGCTGCCAATGAATCAGGTCGGTCAGGTGACAATAGAAGCCGCCTGCTCGCCACCAGGAGGAGCCAGGCCCGCCACCAATGGCTAAATCAAAGCCAGTAGAGCGCTCTGGCTTCAGGTTCGGGTTGCCCCTGCTCCACTGGCTAGCCGGCCAGAACAGCTCGTTGAATGTTGGCTGGCGATAGGAGCGATTGACACCAACTGACAGGTCAAGCTCAGGCAGAGGCGCCCAAGTCAGGGCCAGACGGGGACTGAGAACAGAAAAGGTCTGACGGGTTGAAGTCGTCGGACCAGCCTGACTTGAGATGTCATAGCGCAGAGCCGGATTGAAACCGAGCCGGCCTATCTCCCAGCGTGCCTCGGCCCAGCCGGCAACGGTGAGCCGCGAAGGCTTGCCGATGGCGGTGCTGCGGGCCCTCTCGTAGCTCGGCTGCAGTCCGGCCGCGAGCACGAGCCGCTCAAGGTACTCCCAGTTCTCGCTGATGTCGAGGCTAGTGGAGTTTGTCTGGTGGGTGTCATTGGCCGGGAAGTAGCCGGCCGGGTTGTAGAAGTTCTGCCACTGCCACTGATGGTTCAGCTTCGCGGTCAGGCTGGCTGCGTCAGTCTGGTTCCAGCAATACTCGAACAGGCCGAGTGCGCGGACATCGTTCTGCCGGGCGCTGTCAGTAGGCCAGTTCAGAGGGCCTGGAGCACCCTTGCGGCTCAGACACAGGTCGCCGAGGAACGAAAGCCGGTGGCACTGCCCGGCCGGACTCATGACCTTTCCGGTCAGATTCCAGCGAGTCACATCCGCATTACGGCGGCGTCGGATGGAGTCTAGGCTGTCGCGATAGGGAAAGTCGTTATTCGCGTGCAAGAAACTGCTGGCTAGAAATAGAGCGGTATTGGCGCTAGGCTCCTGATATTGGGCGCGCACCTGAGTTTGGCCAAATGAACCGAGGCCGCTTTGTGCGACCAACCGGTACTCATGAACATCCTGGGGGGAGACGAGATTGACTACACCGCCCACCGAGTTAGCGCCGTGAATTGCCGAGGAGCCACCGCGCACGACCTCGATTCGGGTATCAGGCGATACCGGCAGGAGGGTGATGTCGGACAGGCCGTTCATGCTGGAGTTCAGCGGGACGCCGTCAAGCATCACAAGGGTCTGCTCCGGACTGGCGCCTCGGAGCGATACGGTAGTGAGATTGCCGTACTCCTGAAGAGTGGCTGATGGGACTTCAGCCAGAAGACCGGATATATCGGTTCGGCCTCTGGTTTCTGTATTCCGGATGACCGATAGGGGCAACGAGCGCGGCGCCGGTGACTGCAGACCGATGCGACTGCCGGTGCAGGAAACGGGCTCAAGTTCATGGGCAACCGGCTCCAGCCAGAGGGAAACAAACCGGTCAGGACGGATGTTGTAGAACGCCTTTGTCTGGTAACCAACACGGGAAAGAAAAAGCGTCAGTTCACCGGGCAGACTCTCCTCTTCAAGCGCAAACCGGCCCAGGGAGTCGGCAAAGATGGTTCTGCCAAGGGGCTGGACGGTTATTTCGGCAAAGGGCACAGGCTGATTGGTGCGGCTGTCCAGAACCTGGCCGGTGAATACGGCCCCTTCTGCTAGTGAGAGCAGGTAGAGGGTAAGAACAGACAGACGCATGGCGATTCTCCTTTCTGCACAAGTTGAATCTAACCAATCCTGGACAGGGGCCAGGTCTCCTGGCTTGCGGCAATCTTCCGTCGCCTTCCCGGCACAAAGCCAGTGGCTTGACGGAAATAGTGGTGTCCGACCTGTCGGACTGGTCCGAGGCCAGAGCAGCCGCTTACAGTGGGCGAGACCGCAGCCGATTCTCACGGCTTTCCCTGTACCTGATAGCGTCCGACCTGTGAGGCTTGGCCGACGCCAAGCAGGTAACCGTTTATGCACCAAATGTGCAGCCGGTCTGCCCCTGTCCTTCCAAGTTGTCGAACGGCGAATGATAGCTTGGCCCGACACAATGTCAACAACCCGAGCTTTGTGGGCCGGGACTAGTGGTGGATGATAAAACGGTCCCGATGAGATGCCGAATAGGACTGCCCGGTGCCTTCTTGGGTTCGTGCGTCAATCCTGTAGAGATAGACGCCATTGGGCAGAGACATTCCGAACCGGTCAAGGCCATCCCAATCAATCTGGTTGTAGCCGAACTGGCAGGGCCTTGGTTCAAGCATCCGCACCAGCCGGCCGGCGATGGTCCAGATTTTGACCGAGACTAGGGCAGCCCGCGAGAGTTGGAAGGTGAAGCTTGCTGGCCCCCTTGTCGGGTTGGGATAGACAAGACAGGAGTCGAGTCTTAGCGGCTCGGTCAGGTCGGTCCGGAGAAGGCAAGTCACCCG
>JBDRUJ010000039.1:0-12747 GCA_039801285.1 Caldifarciminota bacterium | reverse complement strand
GACTGATGACCACCCCCAGCTTGAAGCCGTCGGACGGCGCGGTTCCGTAGCCGATGATTTCGGTCTTGCCCATCTGGTCGGTATCCGCCATAACGCAGGCAATCTTGGTGCTGCCGATGTCAATGGCGGCAGTTCGTCTTATCTTAGCCATCTCTTTACCTCCTATCTGAAACGTCGGGAGAAAGTCCATCGCCCACCGGCCCGGGCAGAATCTGAACCTCCTCCTCCAGAACGATTCCGGTCCTCTCCTCAACTGTTGCCTTGACCAACTGACTCAGTTCCAGCACATCGGAAAACCGGGCATTGCCCATGTTCACAATGAAATTGGCATGACGCTCCGAGACCCTGGCCTTGCCGACGGTCCGGCCCTTGAGACCGCACCTTTCAATAAGACTCCCGGCCGGCTCCTCTTTCGGGTTCTTGAAAAAGGAGCCGGCCGAAGCCTCATTCGGATGTTTGCCCCAACGTTGCCTGCGCAACTCGGCGGCCGGTTTCGGCTTACCCGGCTCAAGGCGCAGAACAACCGCCAACGCAATCTGACTCTCGTCAATCACCGCTTTCCGGTATTCGGAGCGCAAACCCTCTCTGCCGATGGTGATTCTGTTGCCCTTTCTGTCCAGTGCTGTAACACTCTCCAGAATATCCGAAAGACTCCTGCCAAAGGCACCGGCATTGGTCCGCAACCCGCCGCCAACCGTTCCCGGAATCCCGGCAAGAAACTCGGCACCCGCCAACCCTGCGCGCTCGGCACCATCAACAATATCATCAAGCCGAGCTCCGGCACCGGCATGGACAGCAGTCCCATCGAACCTCACTTCGGCAAGTCTGCCGGTCAGCTTCAGAACAACCCCGCGCAGCCCCTGGTCCGAAACAAGGACATTGGTCCCGGCACCCAGAACCCACAGAACCATCCGTCTTCTGAAGCAGAAACGCACCACTCTTTCCACTGCCGCCTCATCACCAGCCTCAACCCAGAGCCGGGCCGGCCCGCCAATCCGAAAACTGGTGTGCTCAGCTAGAAGCTCATTCTCCTTTATCGTTACCTTCTGACCCATCAGTTCCTGCTTCAGCTCCTCAAAAATCACGTCTTGAGATGCACCCGCCATGGCAGCTACTCCAGCGCCGCCAATAGCCTTTCCGCCAGCGTGGTGATGCTGCCGGCACCCAGCGTCAGGACCACATCAGCCGGCTTCAGCCTCTTGACCAGCATCGGCACCACATCCGCCAGCTCCGCGACATGATGAACCACCAGTCCGGCCCGGCCCCTTTCTCTGATTGCGTTCACAATCAGGGTTTCGTCAACTCCGGGAATCTGCGGCTCGGAGGCGGCATAGATACTGGTAATCACGACCTCGTCAGCGGCATTGAAGCTTGTCCCGAAATCTTTCGCCAGAAACTTCGTCCTGGTATAACGGTGCGGTTGGAAAACAACCACGATACGCCGGTCCGGAAAGGCATTGCGCAATGCCTCCAAAGTGACCCGAACCTCAGTCGGATGGTGACCATAGTCGTCAAATACCGAAACTCCCCGCTTCTCGCCCCGTCTTTCCAGCCGGCGATGAATCCCGGCAAAGGTTGCCAAAGCCTGCTCTATCGTCCTGAAGTCAATTCCCAACTCGTTTGCCGTGGCAATCGCCCCGAGCGCATTCTGGACATTGTGTCTTCCCGGCATCCCCAGACTGAACCGGCCCACCTCCTTACCGGCAAAAAGCACAGTCCAGGCTGCGGTCCAGCTGTACAACTGGACATCCTTGGCCGTAAAATCGGCCGGGGTCTCCAGACCATAGGTCACAACCCGACGCTTCACCCGGTGCCGGATTGACCTGACCGCCGGGGAATCCAAGCACAACACCACGCTACCGTAGAACGGAACCCGGTTCAGAAACCGCACGAACTCCCTTTTCAAGTCGGCCAGGTCCTTGTAGAAATCGAGATGCTCCGGCTCGATATTGGTCACCACCGCCATTGACGGGTAAAGCGCCAAGAACGACCTATCGCTCTCATCCGCCTCAGCGACCAGATACTCTGACTGTCCCAGCCGGGCGCCATCCTCAGCCCCGAGAATCCTGCCGCCAATAACCGTAGTCGGGTCCAGCCCGGCCTTCATCATGATATGGGCAACGAGTGAAGTAGTTGTAGTCTTGCCATGGCTGCCCGAAATTGCCACTGCAAACTTCAGCCGCATCAGCTCAGCCAGCATCTCAGCCCGGCGAATCACCGGTATCCCCTTCGCCCGCGCAAACTCAATCTCCGGATTTTCCCCACTCACCGCCGTCGAAAAAACTACAACTTCGGCATCGGCGCAATTGGCGGCATCGTGACCAATCGCCACCCTTATCCCGCGACTCGCCAGCCGCCGGGTGGTTTCACTCTCCTTCAAATCCGACCCTGAGACCTCGAAACCGAGATTCTTCAGAACCAAGGCAATTCCCGACATCCCGACCCCGCCGATACCGACAAAGTGAATCCGCTTCAGCCTGCCAAACATCGCACAATCCTTTCGGCAATCACCCGACCGGCATCGGGTCGGGCCGCCGCCTTAGCTGCCTGCGCCATCCTCTGTCGCCGCGGTTCATCATTCAACAGCGTTTGAACCAATGTAGTCAGCCCGGACAGGCAGCTCTGGTCCAGAACGACTCCGGCCCCGATTGAGGCCAGAAACTGGGCATTGGCATGTTGATGTTGGTCGGTGGCATATGGGAAGGGAACTACGATGACCGGTATGCCAAAGGCGAGGAGTTCTGAAAGGACCAGACCGCCTGCCCGGGAGATTGCAATCGTTGCCCTTCGGTAAAGCTCCTCAGGATGAAAAGTAAACTCAACAAGCTCAACATTTTTCGACCTGACCAAGGAACGCATAAGCTGATAGTCCCGCCGGCCCGTCAGGATTATAAAGTTCAGATTGGGAAGGGCTGCGGCAACATCCAGGGCCGCTTTGCTCAACGCTTGGGCCCCACCGCTGCCCCCGAGGACCAAAACCGTCCGGCCGTCATCATTTCGCCGCCCCTCCTGAAGCGCTGGACGGAGCGGGCTGCCGGTAACCACTGCTGCCCCGGGAAAAGGCTTGACCGTCGGGAATGTCAGATAAGACTCCCTGGCCTTGGGCGCAAAGAATCTCGTCACCCTTCCAGGAATGCAGTTCTGCTCAAGTAGAAAATAGGGCTTTTTGCGCAGTTGCGCCGCCACCAGCGGTGCTGCCGAAACATAGCCGCCCGCCGCAACCAGGGCATCCGGCTCAAACCGGTCAAAAAGAACCAGCGACCTGACAATCCCTCTTCCCAGAAGCCAGGCACCCATCACCTTTCCGCCAATCCCCTTTCCAAAGAAACCGGCTGCACCCAGCGGCTCAAACCGGATACCCTCCTCCTCTGCCAGAGTCGCCTCCAGCCCGTCTTTCCGGCCCAGCCACACCACCTCCACACCCAGCCGCTGTAACTCACCGGCCAGAGCCAGTCCTGGAAAGATGTGGCCACCAGTTCCACCCGCTGTTAGTAACAGCCTCATCCAGCCCCTTTCGCTTGAACCTTGATATCTTGAGCAGCACTCCTGCTGCAAAGAGATTTGCCACTAGGGCCGAGCCGCCATAGCTGATAAACGGTAGCGGCTGGCCGGTTACCGGCACCAAATCCAAAGTCACCGCCATGTGCACCGCCGCGTACAGAAAGATGACTATCGTAATCCCGGAGGCCAGATACAGGCCGAAGTTGCTGTTCGCCTCCTGTCCAATCTTCAGCCCCCGATAGAGCAGTATCAGATAGAGCAGACAGATGGCAAGACAGCCGACAAACCCGAACTCCTCGCCAACCGTCGCAAAGATGAAATCCTTATGCAAATGGGGCAGGAAATAAAACTTCTGCCGGCCTTCACCCAGTCCCCGCCCAAACAGCCTGCCGGAACCTAACGCAATCAGCGACTGCTTTTGATGGTATCGTTCTCCAGCCCGCCAGTCGTGCCAGCGCTTTTGAGCGTAAGGCAAAAAGCGAACCGTCAGGACGAACACAATCAACACCATTAGCACCGTTGTCAAAAGATACCGTTTTCTCACTCCGGCAATCACAAATAATGCCAGACAAGCGAGGGCCATGATGACGCTTGTCCCGACTGCCGGTTGAGCCAGGGTCAATCCGATAGCCACCGCGGCAACAGACCCCGGAATCAGAAAAGAAGTCAGCCCGTTCCAGCGGCGCAAGAGGCTTTTACTCTTCGACGCCTTCAGGTCCGCAAAGTAACTGGCCAACCAGATGACCAAGAGATATTTCGTGAACTCAGCAGGCTGCAGCAGCCCCAAGATATTCCGTTTCGTAACACCCACCACTATGCCCAATATCAGAGCCGCCGCTAGAAGACCGATTACCAACACAAGGAGAGCCCACCGCACCCGCGGGCCAGCCAGCCGGTTGAAATTCAGTTTATAGCCGAGAAACAGAACAAACATCCCTAAAGCCCACAGGCCAAACTGGTGCTTCAGACATTTGACCCCGAGATGATATGTCGATGCGTAAACCATAACCAGACCAACCGTTGCCAACGTAACAACCACAAACAGCAGCTTATAATCCATCGGCCGGTTGGGGTGGTTCAAATCGTGATGGTTAGACAGCCGAAGGCTAGGAAAGCTTACGGACCGCATCTTTGAACGCCCTGCCTCTCTCCTGAAAATCTCTGAACTGGTCAAAGCTGGCAAACCCCGGTGAAAACAGCACCACATCTCCAGGTCGGGCCCGGTCTTTAGCCCTCTCCACGGCATCCCGCATCCCGGAGCAGAGCTCGAACCGGTGATACCCAGCGGCAGCTAACAACCCGGCGAGTCGCTGCCGGTTTTCTCCCAGTAACAAAACCCATTTGGCCCGTCGCACCATCGCTCGCACATAATCTCTAATCGGCAGATTCTTCTCCCTCCCCCCTGCGATGAGAATCACTGGCCGGTCAAAAGCCTCAAGAGAACGAATCCCCGACGCCGGATTGGTGCACATGCTGTTATTTATATACTCAACCCCATTCAAGACCCGCACCAGCTCCAGCCGATGTTCCAACCCTCTAAACCCCCTCAGTGCCTTCCGTATCGCCGGAGGAGTAACCCCAAACAAACGGGCCGCACAGATTGCCGCCAGGCAGTTTTCGATGTTATGCCGACCGCGGAGCTGCAGAATATCTCGCCGCGCAACCCGCTCCCTCACTCCGGGCTCTGGAGACCACCAGAACTCATCCCGTGCCAGATAAGCTCCCGGGCAAACCGGCCCCTTTGTCGTAAAGAAGACCTTCTGAGCTAGCCCTCGCCTTCGCGCCGCAAAGAGCCTAGGGTCAAGGGCATTGAGAACTGCAAAGTCTTCTTTTTGCTGACGGTCCAGGATGCGCAGCTTGCACTCGGCATACTCTTTGATGCTTCTGTGTCTGTTGAGATGGTCGGCAGTGATGTTGAGAATCACCGCCCCCCTGGGTGCAAACCACCGCGCCCGTTCCAGCTGAAAGCTGGAGACCTCAACGACATAGTAATCCTTGGGCTGCATCATTAGAGCATCCGACAGCGGTCGGCCGGGTGCCAGATTACCACCACAAAAAACCCGTTTGCCGCTAGTCTCTAGCATCTTGGCAATCAATGCTGTTGTGGTAGATTTGCCGTTTGTGCCGGTGACGCCGATAACCGCTCCTGCGAGAAGCTGACTGGCGAGGTCAAGCTCATCAACCAGCACGACACCCTCTTCTCTTAGTGCGTGGACAAGCCGGTTATCCTCGCCAATTCCCGGGCTGACCACAACCATGTCCGGCTTCACCGCCAGCGGCCTTTCGGTCAGTATTAGCCCCTGCCTCACAAGCTCCCTAACCGCTTTCGAGTTCTGCACCTCCCCAGACTCATCGTACCCCCTAACCTCTGCGCCGATGCTCAAAAGGAATTTAGCACAGCTCATACCGGCCCGGCCCAGCCCGAGAATCAGAATCCTTGCCTTCTTCAGCCACTCCCTTGTCGGTGCCGACCCAACCTTTTGGTTTAGACAGCTAAACTGTCGCTTCATCGCACCTTCAAACTTGCCAGTGCCACCATTCCGAACAGCACCGCCAGAATCAGAAACCGGGCAACTACCTTCGACTCGGTCCAGCCCTTTAGCTCGAAGTGGTGGTGGATTGGCGCCATGCGGAAGAGTCTCCCACCATTTGTCGCCCGGAAATAGACAATCTGCAAAAGAACCGAGCCTGCCTCCATAACGAACACACCGCCGATGATTGGCAGCAGGAGCTCGTGTCGCGAGACAATTGCCGCATACCCTAATGCCCCGCCCAAAGGCAGCGAACCGGTGTCACCCATGAATACCTCAGCTGGATGGGCATTGAACCAGAGAAACCCGAGGCAGGCACCCATCAGCGCCAGACAGTAAACCGTCATCTCGCCGCACCCGGGCACAAACTGGATGTTCAGGTACTGAGCGAGCTTGTAGTGGCCCGAGACATAACAGAGCAATCCATAACTCGCCAAGGCGATAGTCAGTGCGCCGGCCGCCAGTCCATCCAATCCGTCGCTCAGATTCACCGCATTCGACGAACCGACAATAACCACCATCACCATCGGTATGAAGAACCACCGGTAGTCAATCACAATATTCTTGAAGAACAGAAAGTTTGTCTTGGCACGAATCGCCGGGTCGGCCGGGAAAAAATAAAGCACACCGCCCACAATGAGCGCCAGCAGAAACTGAACTATGAGTTTGGTTCGCTTGTTTATGCCTCTGGGCCGACCCTGTCGCACCTTGACCAGGTCATCCCAGATGCCCAGAAGACCAAGGCAGACTAAAACTCCGAGCCCGAGCAGAATCTGACGATTGCCGATGTCGCCAAAAAGGACAATCCCGATTATTGCCGCTGCCAGTATCAAAACACCGCCCATCGTCGGTGTTCCTGCCTTCGTCTTGTGCCTTTCCGGCACCTCCTCTCTGATATTCTGACCCAGTTGAAGCCGTTTGACCAGCCTGATAAGCGACCCGCCCAGAGCCATGGTAAGAACAATTGCCACCGCCCCCGCCATCGCTGCGCGGAAGGTTATATAAGTGAATAGATGGAACGGACTAAAGAACCTCTCCAGGGGCAGTAACCAGTGGTACAACATCTAAGCCAATTCGGCAAGAACCTCCTGGCACACCCTGCGGTCGTCGAACGGTCGCTGCTCACTCCCGACCGTCTGGGACTCCTCATGTCCCTTACCGGCAACCACAACGGTATCCCCGGACTGAGCCCGTTTCAATGCCAGCCTTATCGCCGCGCGCCGGTCTGGCTCGATTAACCGTTCGCCGGTTGTCATACCCTTGACAATCTCGGCAATTATTACCCCAGGCTCCTCGCTCCTCGGATTGTCCGAAGTCACAACCGCCAAGTCGGCGTGCTCCGCAACCACCTGTCCCATCAGTGGCCGCTTGGTCCGGTCCCGGTCGCCCCCGCAGCCGAACACGACAATCAACCGACCCGTCGTCCACTCCCGGACCGTCGCCAAGAGCCGGCGCAGCGCCTCCGGAGTATGGGCATAGTCAACAAATACCCTGAACCCGCGGGTATTGGGTATCGGCTCAAGCCGGCCCGGAACAACCTCAAGCGCCTCCAGTCCTGCCACAACGGCTTCGGGCGCGCAGCCCAACTCTACTCCTGTTGCAAATGCTGCCAGCAGATTGAGAAGGTTGTGCCGACCAACCAGCTTCAGTCTGACTGGCCAGGCTCGGTCCTTCCCATGGACAACGCAGTCCAATCCGTCAGGCCGGCTTCCTGTCACCTCACCCCAGAAATCGGGACAGGGCTCCATATCAGGCCTGGTCCCGTAAGAGACAACCCGCGCTCGGGTCCAATTGGGAATATCCTGGCCAACCCGGTCATCGTAGTTGACTACTGCAATCGCTGTCGGTGCCAGACTGGTGAACAGCTTGAGTTTCGCCTCCCGATAGGCCTCCATCGTTTTATGAAAATCAAGGTGGTCTTGACTGAGGTTGGTGAACACCGCCGCCTTGAAATCAAGGTCAAATACCCTGTCCAGCTCCAGTGCGTGGGACGACACCTCGGCAATACACCAGGGGATTTTCTTTTCGGCAACCCGTGACAGAAGCTGAACCAGCTCTAGACTTTCAGGTGTGGTCTGGCCAGCCTTCTGGCGCTCCGCCCCATCCCAGTATTCAACCGTGCCGACAAAACCGGGCTCTACCCCCATCTGCCGAACAATCGAACGTATCATGAAAGTAGTGGTCGTCTTGCCATTTGTCCCAGTCACCCCAATCAGGTTCACCTTGCGAGCCGGAAAGTCATAGAACCGGTTGGCAATCTGAGCAAGGAACCGGCGCGGGTATTGGGTCTGGACCACCACAACCCAGTTTTTAGTTACCAGTCTCGGGTCGGTCGTTGCCACTGCCACGGCCCCCCGGTTTATCGCCTCACCGATATAGTCTCTTCCCGAAGACCTAAAACCCTCAATTGCCACAAACAAGAATCCCGGCTGAACACTGGCCGAATGATAGGCTATCCCCTTTATCTCAATCTGAGAGTTACCCAGAATCTCACATGGGACGCCCCGCACAAGCTCAGACAGTCGCTTCACCTCGATGATACCTCGGCTGTCGGTTCCAGCTCGGCATATTCGGGATTCCTCCGAAGCCGCTCCAGTTCCAGCAGTCTTATCCCAATCTCCCGGAATACCGGACAGGCCGCAGTCCCGGCAAATCGGTCGGTCTTCGGCTCGTCAAGAAGGACGGCAATGAGATAGCGTGGTGTTTCCACCGGAAAGAATCCGATAAATGTCATTCGTGACCTTGTCATCGAGTATTGCCCGTTCGGCTCAACCTTCTGGGCGGTCCCGGTCTTCCCGGCGACACTCACCCCGGGAATCGCCGCTCTTGTGCCCGTTCCATTGGTCACAACCCGGGAAAGGATTTCCTTTATTCTTCTTGCCGTCTCCGGCTTGAGGACCCGCCGCACTTCCACCGGCCCGAACTGAGCCACCACCCGCCCCCGACTGCGCACCGACTCAATCAGATAGGGCCTGAGAAATATCCCGTCATTCGCCACACACAGGTAGGCCGCCGCCATCTGAACAAGGGTAACTGTCAATCCCTGGCCAAAGGCATTATTGGCAAGCCGGAGCGGTGTAAGCCTCTTGGGCGGGTCAATCCAGCCTGCCCCCTCATTGGGCAGCCCGATGCCGACCGGATTGGTAAATCCCAGCCCCTGGGCAATAGTGTAGAAATGTTCCGGTTCGATTTTCGTTGAGAGCAGTGCACAGCCGGCATTGGAAGAATTGATGAAGAGACTGTCAAAGCTCAGCACGCCATTCTTATGGACATCGTGGAGCTTCCGGCCCTGAACCTCAAAGTAGCCGGCTGAGACATCGTAACTCCGAGTAGTCAATTCCGGCATTCCGGGGCTCTCAAGCGCCGCAGCACAAATCACCAGTTTGAAGGAGGAACCGGGTTCAAACTGGTCGCTCACCGCACTCGACTTATAGCGAGAGGCATCAAAATCCTGAAAGCGTTCCGGGTCGTAGGTAGGATAGTCGACCAGCGCCCGAACCGCACCGGTCTGGGCGTCCAGGACTATCGCCGCCCCTTTCAACGCCTGGGTCCTGGTCACCGCCGACGCCAGTACCTGAAATGCAATCTGCTGAATGTCAAGGTCAAGCGTCAGGTGCAAGTCGGCACCGGGCAGAGGTGGTTTCATCGGATAGCTCGGATATGGATAGCTGCCGCCGGTCCCATCTCGCTGAAGCATAATCCAGCCGGGCCGGCCGCGCAAGAGCGAATCAAACTCACACTCCAGCCCGGCAAGCCCCCGCTCACACCCCACAAACCCGGTAATATTGGCGCACACCTCTTTATAGGGATAAACCCTCAGATTATCATCCTCAACCAGCACCGCCAAGGTACAGTTTCGGGCCGCGTGCCACATCACCAGCACCTTGCGTAGGAAATCGGCAATTCCATAGTCCACCTTCCGTCTGAACCAGAACGGGTTTTTATTCTCTTCCAGGCTCCGCCTTATCGCCTCCCGCTTTCCCAGACCGAACACAGCGAAGATATCGGCCAGGCCATCCTTGTCACGCACATAGCGGGGCATAATCCAGATGGAACAGCAGAGGCGATTCAGGGCAATTCCCCTGCCAAACCGGTCAAAGAGCCTGCCCCGTTGCGGTAGCAACTCCCGCCGTGACAGATGCTGACTTTCCGCCTCCCGTTCAAGATAGCCCCCGCGGAAAATCTGAACCCAGGCCAACCGCACCACCAGTCCGACCCAAAGGAGTGTCAAAAACCCTTTCAAAAGCCGGAGCCGGCGGCCGTCCCGGTTCATCGCAGTCGCCTTTCCTGCGTCATTGCCACATCGGCACTCTGCCCGCTCTGGGAGACTTTGGCTCCATCAATTGGCTCGGCCGGCCGACCCTGGGCAAGCCAGAGCGAATCAAGCCGTGAGAAGCTCACAAGGCGCACCAGCTCAACATTCAACCCTTCAATCCTTTCGCCGAGGAGCCGATTCTCGATATCCAGTCTCCTCTCAATCCGTGTCAGCTTTATGCTTGACGAATGAATCGCCAGCGACCCAAGCGCCATCAGACACAAAGCCCCAACAATCAGCAACCCTCTCAGACTGATTCTCCGACTGCTCATGCCAACACCTCCACCACCCGCAGCCGTGCGCTGCGCGACCTCGGGTTCTTCAGAACCTCTTCAACTGTCGGCCGCACCAGTCTGGGTGTCAGAACCCGCAGCCTGCCCGTCTGCCGACCGGTCCGGAACAGCTCCTTGGCAATCCGGTCCTCACCCGAATGATAGGAGATGACCAGAACCCGGCCTCCGGCCGCCACCAGTCCCAGTGCCGCCTGAATACCCTGCCGGACATTCTCCAGCTCCCGATTTGTGACGATGCGCAGGGCTTGGAACACCCTTGCCAGCGCCTTCCGGGCACGCCGCGCTGGCACCGCACTCCGCACCATCTCTGCCAAATCTCTGGTCGTTCTAATCTTTGAGCGTTGCTCGTGGATGCGCCGGGCAATCCTTTTGCTCATCGGCTCCTGACCGTATTCAGAAAACCATCTCCACAACTCTCCTTCCGATGCCTTGCTGAGCAACGACAGGGCGGTCGGCCGGTTTGAGCTCTGGTCAAATCTCATATCAACCGGCCCCTCCCGGTCAAAACTGAAGCCCCGCCGGGCCTCTTCAAGCTGGAATCCGGAGACCCCGAAGTCGAAAAGGACTGCCGCGACCGGCAACAATCCAAGAGTCTGAGCAATCTCGGCCATCCCGGTATAGCTGGCATGAACGAGCCACACCATCGGCCCGCACCGCAACCTATTATCATCAGCTTTTCCTGTTTCAATATCTTTGCCATCTGCCACCTTACAGCCAAACTCATTCAGAACTTTCTGTGCCGCACCAATGGCGTCCGGGTCTATATCCAGACCCAGCAACCTGCCTGCCGCTGCGCCAGCGCTGGCTGTGGCTAGCCCAGCCAGCCGCTCCAGAATTGCCCGAGCATGGCCGCCGCCGCCGACCGTCGCATCAATAATCGTTCCCCGGCTGAGAACCGGCTGGAGATAGTCAAGCACCTCATTGACCATCACCGGTTCGTGGAACATTGGCACCGGCGCTTCCATGCTCGCATCCCCCATTTTTTCCCTCCAGGCTCGCCACGTTCCGGTCTTCGTCGTAGCTCTTATCTGCCTCTTCCATGAACTTCCGGTAGCGTGACGGCTCCCAAATCTCAAAAAAGTCACCAACCCCGGCAAAGACCACTTCGTTCGTGATGCCTGCCCGCTCCCGCAGCCGCTGGGGCAGCAGGATTCTGCCCTGACTGTCAAGGGTTGCCTCAGTCCCTCTTCCATAAAGGAACCGTTTCACCCGCTGAGTCTCCCGCTTCCCTTCGGGAAATTGGCGCAGGGTGCGATTCTCGTATTCGTCCCAGCCTGGTAAGGGGTGGACTTCGATTGTCATGTCACGGCCCGGCACAAGAAAGAAGGTCTCCTCGCCCGGTCCGAGCTTCTTGCGGAACGCCACGGGAATCGCAACCCTGCCTTTCGCGTCAACTGTGTACTCGTGCTCTCCAAAAAATCTAGGCCTGCCCACTCACTTTCTCCTGGACTATTTTTCCACACAGAAATCCACTTATCCACATATTCATATCTGAATCAATCCTAATCCCCACCACCTTTATGTCAATAGAAATCTTAGGGGTAAATGAAATCTTCCCGACATTTATATAAGTGTTGAACAAATCGTGGCTTATAAATGGGGTAATTACTACTATGCCGCTAACCCGGGATACTTTCGTTTTTGGGGCATCTGCAAATTTCCCCACATATCCCCTTGGCAATAATTTTCTTCCCCCTGGGCGACCAGCTCCATGGGCACTAACTTCAGGCTGCCGGTTCTGTCCCTTTCTGCCTTCTGTCTGATGATAATAACCTGACCATTTCAGAGAAGTTGTTCCGAAATCACCCCCTAGCCTGTGCCCCACTGTCAACCCACACCCCCTCATTCAGAGTGGAGTCAGGGACACTTAGCATCATAATATATAACTGCTCGAGCGAAATGACAGCATTCATCCGACGACTTGGGGCTCCAACCCTTCTCTCATTCTGAGGCTCGCTCTGTCATACCGAGCGGAGCCCAAGACCCCCTTGTCTGCATAAGTAGCGGATGCGGTTCAAGTCCGGCATTTCCCATGCGCCACAAGCCTATGACATATTCGTTGTCTATTCACGCCTGGCCTGTGCACCACTTGACACCGCTCAGACAA
>JBDRUJ010000038.1:0-13293 GCA_039801285.1 Caldifarciminota bacterium | reverse complement strand
CTCCCTTCTCGGTCCGGTTCAACAGCTCGGGCCCGAATCAGAACATCTGGGCACAAGACCTGGGGACCGGGAACCAGTCTTACAAGTGCTGGCTGGACATCAAATCAAGAGGCCGGGTTCTGGAAATCGAGGCACCCGATACCGTCTGGGCCGGGGAAACCGCCAATATCCGGGTGGTGGTCAAGGATGCCAACAACCTCCCCATCACCGCCACTGTCTGCCGCTTCTCGGTCGTCAAGGGACATGGCGACATTCTTGAAGCTGCGTTGCTCACCGACACCCTGGGTGTCGTCAACGGGAAGTTTCTCTGCACCCGCGCCCGGTTTGCCGAGCATGACACCGTGAGAATCAGCGCCGGTGCTGTTGACTCGTTTATCGGCATCTTCGTGAACATCCCGGACAGCGTCCTGATGAAAGGGGAAATCATCGCCTTTCCCAATCCCTTCGGCGCGGCAATCAATCAGGATGCGGCCGAAATCTACTATTATCTCAACCGCTCCTGTCCCATCACCGTTGCAATCTACGACCCGTTCGGGAACGAGGTCTATTCCTGGCGGTTCAAGCAGGGTGAGCCGGGCGCAAAGTCCGGAGTTAACCGGGTCATCTGGAACGGTCGGAACCGCCAAGGCCGGAGGGTGGCATCAGGAATCTATGTGGTTCAGGTTGTAGGAGAGATTCATACCGGCAAGACGTTTTCGTCCACCTATCGCCTGGGGGTGGTATGGTAATTGGGCTCAGACGTGCCGCAGCCTGTTTCAAGTTCATTCTGTTTGGACTAGTGACAGCCTGCACCTCGCTTTTTGCCGAAGGCGGACTTCCGGGCGCGTTTCTCGATTACGCGCCCGGGCCCCGCAGTCTGGGGATGGGGAAGGCATTTGCGGCCGTGAGCAACGACGCCCAGGCCGGATATTTCAACCCTGCCGGGCTTTACCAGCTAAATGCCCAAGAGGTCCTTCTCGCCCATTCCCAGCTCTATGGTGCCCGGCTGGAATTCATCACCTATGCCCTGCCGACAAAGCAACTGGGCACATTCGGGCTCACCATTCTCAGCTACGGAGCCGAAGGTCTTGACTCCCGAACCAGAGAGAACTGGCAGTTTCAGCCCTACTGGTTCATGGAGAATGCCTACATTGTTTCTTACGCCTACAACCCCTGGGACTTTCTCGGATTTGGCGCCAATCTCAAGCTGGTTACCAAGAATATCGCCCAGTTCTCCGGGACCGGGTTTGGCGCCGACCTCAGCGCATTTCTCCGACTGCCCAAGCCCCTGAGCTTCGGCATCACCATTCAGAATCTCCTGCAACCGGTAGTTCTGCTCCAGAGCATTGAGGAACACTATCCCCGCACACTCCGCGCCGGTGCCGCGGTCCACCTCCTTGATGACCGGGCGGTGATTGCCCTTGATGTGGTAAATCCAATCCTATCCGACTTTGACACGGTAACTGGCAGTCCTACCGGCCGGTTCAAGCTACATCCGGTCTTCCATGGCGGGGTTGAGTTCGAACTGGTGCCGAAGGTTCTTGTCCAGCGCGTCGGGATTGACCAGAACGAAATCAGCCTCGGCCTCGGTATCCACAAGTTCTGGGGCAAGATGGGCATGGGTGTTGATTACGCGGTTCTGCTGCACCACCGCTCCCGCTATCAGCTCTCGCCAACCCATAAGCTCGGCCTCTTCTTCGACTTCGCCGGTTTCCGGGTCTGGATTGATGCCCAGCCCAGGCTGTTCAGTCCGACGCCGGAAGACCCGAAGAATGTTCTCTGGATGGATGTCCGTTCATTCTCCCGGGCACCGGTCAAGCGCTGGCAGCTCCTCATCAAAAACGGTTTTGGCGAGGTTGTCCGGAGCTACTCGGGCTGGGATGAGCCACCAATGCGGATGACCTGGGATGGCCTGGATGATGCCGGCCGGCTGGTATCAGACGGCAACTACTACTACGAGATTCTTTTGATTGACCAGCGCAACTCCACCCTGAGTTTCTCCGCCTTCCTTACCGAGATTCGGACCAAGGGGCCACAGGGCAGGATTGAAATCCGGCCCGGCCAGTGAACCGATGTGGCAGGCGCTGCTTTTCTTCTGGCTTGCGGCAACCCTGACACCAGAGCAGACCCGGCAGCTGGCTGACCGCTACAACAAAGTCCAGCTGGCAATTGAACACAAGGAGTTCAATCAGGCTCTCAACGGGCTCAGTTCCCTGGTCCGGGAGTTCGGCAATAGTGAATACGGTGATGAACTACACTACGCTTTAGCCGAGTGCTATTTCAACCTGGGCCGGTACAGCCGGGCACTTGAGACCTTCAACAGGCTCCTCGCCCGGCCCCATTACTCCTACATCAAGCCTGAGGCGCTCTACGGCGCGGCCCTCTGCTATATCATGCTCGGCAATTACCATCAGGCCCAGCTCGCCCTGGAAAGGCTCTCGAAGGAGAAGGGCTATGACACCGACCCGCGCACCAGCCTTGCCTTTGGAGTGCTCCATTACTTTCAGAAGAACTACCAGCAGGCGGCTGTGAAGCTGGAGGGTCTCGAGATGCCCGAGGCAAAGTTCTACCTCGGGAAGTGCTATGCCCAGCTCGGCCGACCCTTGGCGGCGCTCCTTCAACTCAAGGAGGTAAGCTCGATTGCTCCTAACACGCCTCTGGCAATCATGGCCCATTTCGCCAGCGGCCTGGCGCTCTTTGTAAATCAGGACTACGACGGTGCCCGGGCGAAGTTCCAGTTCTTCATTGAGAACTTTCCCTATTCGCAGCTCACCGACTTTGCCCATTACTTCCTCGGCTGTGCTCTCATCGCCCAGAGGGATTATGCTAAGGCGATTGACCACTTGATGCCCTTGACCCGGCACAGCAACAACTTCCTTGCCGCCCATGCCAACTACTTCATCGGCTATGCCGAGATGGCCCTGGGCAAGGCGCAACTGGCAGTTGAGCGCTTCCAGCGGGTCCGGGCGAACTTTCCCCGCACCAAGGTTGCCAGCTTTGCCAACCTCCAGCTCTCCCAGGCGATGCTCGCCACCGCTGACACCGCCCAGACCCTGCTTGCCACCAGCCAACTGGCTCAGATGTTTTCCACCGGCGAGCTTTCCGGTGTCGGCAACTACCTCTCGGGCGTTGTCTACCACCAGCTGGGCGAATATACCAAGGCCGCAGCCCAGTTTGAGCGCATCCTGACGAACTACGGCCAAACCCCGTTGCGGGAACCGGCCTGTGCGATGCTGCTTCTGGCACTCAACAACTCCGGACAGTTTGAGAAATCGATTGCGCTTGGTGCGAAGTTCGTTGCCGACTACCCTGAAGAGCAATCGGGCTGGCGCGCCAAGACCCTCTACTTTCTGGCTGAAGGGTTCTACTATCATAACAAGTTCAGCGAAGCCGACCGCTACTATCAGGAGGCCTACAGCCATCCAGCGAGTTCCGATGTCGCACCCTATGCCCGGCTTGGCCGCTGCTACTGCCTTTACCATCTGGGCCGGCTCGATGAGGCGGTCAGCGGGTTCAAGGGGCTTTTGAATGCCCGGCTCAATGACACCCTGTTCACTATCGCCGCCTATCTCGGCTATGGCTACTGTCTGTTCAATCAGAAGGAGTATCTGAAGGCGCTTGATGTCTTTGAGGCACTGACCAACACCTTCCCCGATGAGGCGGAAGCGGCGATTCCCGGATACTTCTATGCCGGCTACTGCTACTATCAGCTGAAGTACTACGGTCAGGCGGTTGACGCCTGGACGATGCTCATGAACAAGTTCCCGGAGAACAACCTGAAGGCGGCTGAGGGAGCATTTCGCTCCGGTGACACTTACTTCAAGGCGCTGGAGTACGACAAGGCAATTGCCGCCTTCAACTTTGTGATTGAGCGCTATCCCGACTCACCATTTGGCCCTCCATCCCAGGCGCTCATCGCCCAGTGCTATTACAACCGGCGCCAGTTCCTTGACGCCATCCGCGAATATCAGAAGTTTCTCGACCTCTATCCATCTGATGCCCAGGTTCCCGGGGTGCGCAAGAGCCTGGAGATGAGCTACTATCTTGCCGGCCAGGAGGACTCAACGGTGATGGAGGATTTCCTCAGGCGGTTTCCCCAGTCGGAGATGGCCGGCGAAGCCCAGTATGCCAAGGGGAAGGCACTCTTTGACAGAGGTGAGTTCGAAAAGGCGGCCATCGAGCTTCAGAAGACGGTCGTCAACTTTCCGGGTTCACCGGTTGCCGGCGACGCCCAGCTCCTCACCGCGGAATCGTACGCCCAGCTCAAGAAGTGGCCCGAGGCTGCCCAGGCCTACGAGAAGTTCCTCGGCTACTTCCCGGAGCACGAGCAAAGGGCCGGTGCCTATTTCAATATGGCCATCGCCTACTTCAACGCCGGCGACTATCAGAAGAGCCTCCGCTCGTTCCAGGTGGTCGTTGACTCCTTCCCCCAGTCGGAGTTCGTGGAAAGCGCCAAGCAGAACATCGCCATCTGCCAGCGGCGGCTCGGTGCCGGCCAGATGGAGGAGTCTCCGAGCCAGGAGGCTCAGCCCGAATCTTCAGCCACCATCCCGGCACCGGAAGTGATTTCAAACCCTGAAAAAGGAGAGAGAAAACCATGACACTAGTTGGCCAGAGTATCTTTGAAATCTTCAAGAACAGCATTGTGATGCTGATTCTCCTGGCCGGGTCAATCCTCGGCCTGACCCTGGTTCTGGAGAGGTTCTGGTATTTCTTCAGGAACCGGTTCAATCCGACCAAGGGACTTGTCGAACTGAGACGGCTGCTCGCCACCCGTGGGCCGGCTGAGGCGCTCCAGTGGGCCCAGACTCAGAAGAATCCCTTGGGCCGGATGTTCACCGTTGCCCTAGACAACCTGACACTCAGTCAGGATGAGCTCTCCGACATGCTCTACAGCCTGGTGCTGGAGGAGCGGATAAGGTTCGAGCGACTCCTGGGGGGCATGGGAACCCTCGCCAACGCCGCAACTTTGCTCGGCCTCTTGGGAACGGTAACCGGCCTGATAAAGTCGTTCTCCGACATCGCCGCCACCGGTTCGGGTGGCCCGGCCGTGGTCTCGCGCGGCATTGCCGAGGCGCTGGTCACCACCGCCTTCGGCCTCTTCATCGGTATCCCGATGCTCTTCTTCTACAACTACTTCTCCAAGAAGGCGGCCGACCTTGCCATGTCGCTCGAAAGTACCTCAGACCGGCTGGTGGTGATGTTGATGCGCTACAAGGCTCAGCATGAGGGAGAGCTTCAGCCGCCCCGCCCGGTCGTCGAGCCGGTTCCGCCGCCCAGACCACAGCCGGTTCCGGCTGAAGATACAACCTGGAAGTTCTGATGGCCCGCCGTCACCACCACGAACCCCGGCGCCAGGAGCAGTTGATTGTCAACTCGCTGGTCGATATTGCCCTTTCGCTGGTGATTGGCTTCATGGTGGCGATGCCCTTGTTCTTCGAAACCGGCATCTTCGTCTCGGCACCGGGTGTCACCAGGGTTGGTCACGAGGAACCGGGCTCAGACATCAAGGCCAATGTTCATCTCACCAACGACGGCCGGATTCTCCTGAACGAGTCCCAGGTCTCATTCGACAACCTGGCCGAGCTGCTGCCCAAACTGTTGGCGCGGAGCGTCGAACGGCGGGTGGTCATTTCGGCCGACACCCTGGTTGTCTATGACCGGGTTATCAGGGTCATGGACCTGGCGAAGCAGTCCGGTGCCGCCGATGTAGCCCTGCTTAGAATAAGGAGGCTGAAATGAAGGCCGCACCCAATGTTGACATCTTGCCGATGGCCTGCGTCGGCCTTATTCTGGTGCTCATCATGATGATGGTCGCACCGCTGGTCACCACCCACAGCCGGACCAAGGTTGATGTTCCTCAGGCCCACACCGCCGAGCGGAAGGTCGAGAACGATGTCACCATTACCTACACCCGTGAGGGTCAGCTCCTCTTCAATGACCAGCCGGTCTCAAGCCTTGAAGAGCTCCAAAATTGTCTTGCTTCCGAAGTGACGCGCGACCCCTATGTCCTGGTCGTGGTGCGCGCCGACAAGGAGTGCCTGCACTCCCAGGTGCTTGATATCCTTGCCTGCGCCCGGCGTGCCGGGGCATTGCGCATCGCCTGCGCCACCAAGAAGCTCAAGACCTGACGGCCATGGAGTTTCAGAGACGCTCCCATGCCCTGAAGGTTGCCGCCGTCCTGTCGGTGCTTTTCCATCTTGCCGGTCTGATGTATTTCTCACGGGTCCGCACCGTTGTCGAGTCCGGGCTTGACCTCCAAGAGGTGAGTTTCATGGATGTCACCTATCGGCCCGAGGTGGCCAAGGTCCTTCCCAAGAGCCAGATGACCGGTGGTGGTGGCGGTTCAATGGAGGCACCGGCCGGCCCGGTTCCAACCTATGCCTCAGGAGTGGCTGCCGACCAGGTCCCGGCACTGGACATGAGTGCCACCCTGGAGCGGAACGAAGCCCAGGCGAAGATTGACCTCAATCGCTATGAACTCGACCGCGGCTCGGGCGGCCTGGATGTGATTCGCATTGGCGGCCGGAGTTCAGCGCAGAGTACCGAAGAGATTCTTGCCCAGCCCACCGTCTCCCTTGCCCGCGGCTCGGGTGGTCCGGGTTCCGGGCTCGGCCTGCGCGGGGTTCCAGGCGTTCCTCAGGTTCAGGCCCAGCCGCAACTGACGATTGAGCACCGGCCCCTGGCGAAGCCGGCAGCCCGGGCTTTGCCTCAGCTGCCCACCCAGCCCACACCTACAGTGGCAGCACCAGTGAAATCGGGCACGAGCTTCCAGATTGCCGGCCCAATCTCGCAACGGGAGATTCTCAAAAAGGTCAAGCCCCGCTATCCGAAATGGGCCCTTGACCAGCGGATCTCGGGCACGGTCACGGTCCGCATCTGGGTTTTGCCCAACGGCAAGGTCAAGGGTTCGGGCCAGGTCCTCTCCAGCTCCGGCTATCCGGACCTGGACCAGGTGGTGATTGAGGCCCTCCGCTGCTGGGAGTTTGCGCCGCTCGGACCTGATGTCAAGGCTGAGGAGCAGTGGGGCGACATAACCTTCATCTTCCTGCTCTCCTGAGATGACCCTTCTTCTTATCACCCTTCTTTTTACCCAAACGCCCATTGACACCTTGCCCAAGGCCGACACCACCAAGGCCAAGCCCACCGGTGGACACGAGCTGGGCGAAGAGCTGATTACCGGCGAGGCCGAGGTCAAGATTACCGACACCAAGCTCTACTTTCCGCCTCAGATTGACCCGTTCACACCAGTCAACGACCTTCTGGCACCGGGTAGCTATGTGTTTGACGACGCCCTTTACCGCACGATTGACTCCCTGACGATTCCTTCGCACTTCATCCACTCTTCGTATCTCCGGGTGCCGGTCGAAAAGAACTTCATCTACGGCGACATCATGGTGTTTCTGCCCAGTTTCGAGAAGCGGGTGGCAACCTGGGAGCTGGTCATCGCCAACTCGCTGGGCGAGACCGTGCGTCGCGAGAGCCACAAGGGCCAGCCACCCGCGGTCATCTCCTGGGATGGCCGAACCGACACCAAGGAGATGATTGCCACCGGCGACATCTACTCCTTCACCTTCAACGCCTACGACGCCCAGGGCAACCAGACCCGAATCCCAGGCTCACCACAGCGCATTCCCGCGATTGTCTATAAGCAGGAGAACGAATGGGTCATCTCCATCGCTGCCGACCAGCTCTTTGAGGAGAACAGCGCCCGGCTCATTGAGGCAGCCGCGGCCCGGCTTGACGAGGCGGCAAACCTGGTCAAGGAGCGCTTCAAGAAAGAGGTTGTGGTCTATGTCTATTCGGAACAGGAGAGGCTTTCCGGTGACCGGTGTGCGGTGCTGCAGTCGGAGCTGGGCCGGCGCATCCTGCTGCCGAAGGAGGCGCTCAAGGTTGCGCCCCGCTTCATCCCCGGACTCCAGCCCAAGTTTTCCAAGGTCGAGATTCACATTTTGTAGTCCACTCAGCTTCTTTAGTCTTTGGTAAACTCTGTAACTTCTGTGGAAATAAATTGCTCTCTTCACGCTCCGGTGTCTGTTCCAAAAGTCAGGCATTAAGAACTCAGCGCAGGTAAACAACAGAGGCAGCCGCCTGGCTGGACTGGCTCAGTAATATTCCCCCTGAAATCTCAATTAGTTACAGCATCGATTCGGGCTTCGGACCCCCTGCCCGGGGCGCGCCCTAGGGCTGACCCGACCCCTGCCCCGGCCCGATTTGACACCAGGCGACCAGTTGCTAGATTGGAATGAGCCTTGAACCGCATTGCTGGCCAATCACTCTCCGTCAGGGTTGATGGACTCCTTGCGTCAGGCACCGGACTTGCAGCACTTCTCGGATACCTTGCCTGTCTCAGCCCAACGGTTGGGCCTGGAGATTCTGGCGAGTTGACCCTAGCAGCCCTGAAGCTCGGCATCGCTCATCCGCCCGGTTATCCGCTTTTCACTTGGCTGGGCAGACTAGTTTCTCTCTTTCCTGTTGAACCGGCACTGGCAACCAACTTTTTGACCGCCCTGATTGGCGCTGCAGCAAGCTCTTTGCTCTATCTTGCCGGCCGCGGCCTCGGGCTCGGTCGTGCCAGCTCGGCTGTGGCCAGCCTCGGCTTCGCCTTCTCAAGCACATTCTGGCAGCAGGCAACAAGCCACGAGGTCTACGGCTTGAACATCCTTTTTCTCAGCCTTCTGCTATTCACCTTTGCCAGGGCCGATTCTGAGCGTGCTGCATCATTCCTTTTGGGCTGTTATCTCTTCGGCCTTGTCCTGGCCCATCAACCGACCGCCCTGTTCTGGGTTCCGGCCCTGGTTTGGCTCATCATTTCCAGGCCCGGCTCTTCCCGGCTCATCGGGCTTCTCCTACCTGGCTCCCTACTATTGATTCTCGGTTTCTCCTCGTCGCTCGGAATCCTGTTCCGGGCCATGTCCCAGCCTGACATCAACTGGGGTGACCCAAGTACCCTGGGCAGGTTCCTGAGCCACATCACCGGCCAGCAGTATCGGGAGCTGGCAATGGCCGCGCCGCTGAGCCTTCGTCTCTCAACCCTTCCTCGACTCCTCATCCACGAGCTGGGCCTGCCTACTATAATCCTGGCGGTATTGGGAGCCATCCATCTCTCATTGAGAAGTCGTGCCCTGCTTTGGGTGCTTCTGTTTCTATTCGCAACCGGCCTCTTCGGTCTCGCCTATCAGGTCCCTGATTATTCGCCCCAGATGCTCCCAGCACTTCTGGCACTCTGCCTCATCGCAGGTGCCGCCGCCGACCTGATTGAACAGGCTCTGGGGCGGGCCGGCCAATATCTGGCAGTCCTCTTGCTTGCCGCACCCGGCTTCAGCTTTTTTCTGCACCTCCCGGCCGCCCTGGAGAGTCGCACCACCGCCGTCCGGGACCTGGCTGAGAACCTGCTCAACTCTCTGCCCGAAAATGCGGTTCTTTTGGCGGGTGCCGATGTCACCGCCAATTCGGTTCGCTACCTGCAGGTTACCAACCGCCTGCGTCAGGATGTCCTTGTGGTCAGTGCCGATATGCTCTTTGCCCCGACCTATCACCAGGAGCTCAGCCGCCACCTGCCCCTGCCCGACTATGAGACGATGCTTCGCCTTGCCGGAACCGGCTCCCGCGCCGTGCGCAAGCAGTCATTGATTGACCAGCTTGTCAGGAGCGCAATCGCCATCCTGCCGGTCTATCTCGCAATAGAGCTTCTGACCCCGGAGCTATTTTCCGGCCCGCTCCTGAAACAATTCAGGATTGTCCCTTTGGGGATTGTCTTCCAGGTTACCCCTAAAGAGGAACCGTTAGACTCAACCGAGCTGCTCAGTCATAACCGCGGGCTCTGGGCTCGGTACCGGCTCGGCTCAATCCAGCGTCGATTCTCCCGTGCCGAGTTTGGGCAAATCCAGCTTGTCTATGCCGGCTCCAGAAACAACCTCGGCATGTTCTGCTACGAGCAGGGCTGGATTGAACCGGCCCTCGAGTATCTGAAACTGGCTCTGGCTATCCCGGCACCCGCAGAGTTCTATAAAGCTGTCAACAGCAACCTCGAGCGGGTGAAAGCAGGCATTCATTGACGAGCGGACGAATCGGACTATTATCTAAGAGTGAATCAGAGCGCCGGCCAGAGTGCGCCACCATTCTTTTTGTTGTCTGCGTCGACTGAGCCGACACCCCGTAAACAGAGAGCACCCACCGCCTTCTCATCGGTTATTGCCGGCACCGGCTGCCATGTCCCGGAACGGATTCTCACCAATGCCGACCTGGAGAGGATGGTCGACACCTCGGATGAGTGGATAACCGAACGGACCGGGATGAAGGAACGGCACATCTGCAGTTCTGATGAGGCGGCCTCCGACCTGGCGCTGCGCGCCGCGGAGCGGGCCCTGGCCGACGCCAGTGTCCGACCGGAAGAGCTTGACCTGATAATAGTTGCCACCGTAACCGGTGATATGGCATTTCCTTCGACCGCCTGCATCCTTCAGGCCCGGCTCGGCGCGAGGAATGCCGCGGCCATGGACCTGAGTGCCGGCTGCACCGGCTTCATCTATGCCCTTGCCACCGCCCGGCAGTTCATCACCGCCGGAACCTACAAGACGATTCTGGTGGTCGGGGTTGAGGTGCTATCCAAGATTACCGACTGGACCGACCGCAACACCTGTGTCCTTCTGGCCGACGGTGCCGGGGCTGCGGTTGTCCGTGCCTCGACCGAAAGTGGCCGGGGTATCATTGCCGAATACCTGGCTGCCGATGGGACGCGCGGGCCTGACCTCTGCATGCCGGCAGGCGGCTCGAGGATTCCGGCGTCAATTCAGTCGGTCCAGGCGCGGCAGCACTATCTCAAGATGAACGGCAACGCCATCTTCAAGGTGGCGGTGCGCTCGATGGCCGATGCGGTCCGAAGGCTCCTCGCCAGTGCGCGACTCCGGACTGATGACCTCAAACTGCTCATCCCTCATCAGGCCAACCTCCGCATCATCGAGGCGGTGGCCGGCCTGCTCAAGTTTCCAATGAACCGGGTGTTCGTGAACATCCAGAAGTTCGCCAATACTAGTTCAGCCTCAACCATCATCGCCCTTGACGAAGCCCGGCGCGAAGGCCGGGTCAAAACCGGCGACCTGATTGCCATGGTGGCGTTTGGGGCCGGACTTACCTCAGGCGGCGTTCTTATCCGCTGGTGAGCTCTACCGCTGCGACCTGACAATCTACCATGGACTACCGCCTTCTTGCCATCCTTGCAATCATTTTCTGGGGGCTCTGGGGTTTCATGAGCAAGCTCTTGACCCGGTCAACGCCGGTCGGTGCATTTGCGCTCTGGGCAACCGTTGCCGGCATCCTGCCGGTTGTGCTCTACGCCCTGGGTACCGGTACCTTCAGCTGGACAAAGACCGCACCTCTGTCCCTCCTTGCCGGGCTTGTGGGCAGCATCGCCACGGTCTGTTTCTATATCGCCCTGCAGCGGGGCCCGGCCTCGGTTGTTGTCCCTCTGAGCGGGATGTACATTCTCATCCCGGCTCTGCTCGGCTATCTATTCCTCAAAGAGCCACTTACGCTCTCCCACATCATGGGTCTCATCTGCGCGGCTCTGGCGCTTCTCTTCCTTACCCGCTAACTTGCTGCTGCATACCCGGCAATGTTATGAGGAGCGAAGTTCCGGGTTTAGCGGGCTGCTGGTGACAGGTTTTCAGCAGGTCAGGGCAATAGTCGCAGGGGACTATGAGCCTTGCGCTTTGAGTTTCTTGAACTCCTCGGTCAGCATCGGGACAACCTTGAAGAGGTCGCCAACGATGCCGTAGTCGGCAACCTTGAAGATATTGGCCTCCGGGTCTTTGTTTATCGCCACGATGCACTTGGAGTTTATCATTCCGACAAGATGCTGGATTGCACCTGATATCCCACAGGCGATATAGAGCGACGGGGCGACGGTCTTGCCGGTCTGCCCGACCTGATACTGATGGTCGCGCCAGCCCGCATCAACCGCGGCCCGGGATGCGCCAACTGCGGCATTCACGGTTGCCGCCAGCTCCTCGAGCAATGCGTAGTTCTCCGGGCCTTTCATGCCCCGGCCGCCGGAGATGATGATATCGGCCTCGGTCAGCTCGACAGTCTTCATTACCACCTTGACAATCTCGGCGACCTTGGTCCTGAGCTCGGCCGGCTTCAGGCTGGCAGCGATGATTTGACCGGACTTTGCCGTCTCGGTTTGCGGGCCGACGGCGCGCGGCCTCATGGTGATAATGAGGGGATTGGCGCCGGGTGCCTTCACAATTGAAAGCGCCTTGCCCGCATAGATGGGCCTTGTCGCCACCAGGGGCCCGGACGCATCGAACTCAATTGCGGTGCAGTCGGGCAAAAGGACGGTCTCAAGCCGGGCGGCAAGGGTTGCTCCCAAATCCCTGCCCAGGGATGTTGCGCTGAGGACAACGGTATGGGGTTTCCGTTCCGTTACCAGTTGCTCCAAAACGCTTCCATAACCGTCAGGCGTGTAGAACTCAAGGCTGGGGTCGTCAACCGTAATGACCTGGTCAACACCGAACCGGACTATCTCTTGAGCGAGGTGGGCAATGCCCTTGCCCAGGATGGCCGCCGCAAGTCCGTCCTTCTTTGCCTCAGCAATCTTGTAGCCAATCAGCAGGGCCTCAAAGGCAACCTTCTTCAAGGTGCCTTCACGCTGCTCAGCAAACACCAGAACCATCAACTACCTCCTGGAAAGTCGGATTTTTCCTAAAGGACACCTGTTTATGTTTCAAGCCATGTAGTGTAGCATGAGAAGAGCCGAAGTCAAGCAGACTGGAGACAGAATCTTATCGCCAGGTTGGAGAGGCTGCTATCCACATGGTGGCGCTCAAGGTCTTTTCCGGCACCGGGCCGCAACTTCGGAGCTGTTTATGAGTTAGAAGACCTTTTGCTAGCTGCCAGGAGCGGGCAGGGGTCTAGAGCTGAATAAGATTCTGTCCGATGAGGGAAGCCAGGACCAAGTCAATCTTCTCAATAAGCTCATACATATGGTCAAACTTGTCTCGGCTGTAGGTGCCCAGCTCCAATTTCGGGTCATGGCGGACAGATTTCGGGTCATTGGGGTTTACCGATAGATAAATCTTATCCTCGGGTTTGCTGGGCGCGGCATTTTTGAGAAGTTCGGGAAGCTCCCCATAGAGCGCGGTTGCTCGGAGCCGGTTGAAGTGCCAGAACCAGGTGCGGGCAACCCCGACCCCCAGTTCGGCATCAAGTAGCGTAGTCAGGTCGGGCCAACGTCCCTCCTGAAGGAGGGCGGTTCGAACCGAGTGGATTGAGACTGCATCTTCAGGGATACCAAGACGACAAAGCTCATTC
>JBDRUJ010000037.1:0-13295 GCA_039801285.1 Caldifarciminota bacterium | reverse complement strand
AGGAGGAGAGCGGGCGCTATTATGCCGACGTTCCGGCTCTCTGGATGCTTCTGACTCAGAGCCGGTGCGTCATCTCGGTTCAGGACCTATTTTTCAAAAGGGTGTCCGCTCTGGTGCGCGTCATGGGTATTGAGCGGTTTCGAAACCCTGAAACGGTCAGGCGTTTCGTGCTTATTGCGTCCAAGGCTATCGGTGTGCGTCATGGAGTCAATTCGGTATCCGGTCCGGTGCTTTACTGTACATCTGAGAGTCTCCTGCCGGTTCGGCTCTATCCCTGCCGGCTAATTACGAAAGAGGACATTCCCGCTCTCAAGGAGGCCGGCCTTTACGACTCTTCTTTGGATTACAGCATTGAGCAGGGGACATGCTTTGCCGCCTTTGACCAGGACCAGCCCGTATCTCTGGCCGGGACGTATCCAGTGCCCCATATGGCGGAACTTGTTGCCGAGATTGCGGTGCCTGGAACAATCGCAACTCACCGAAGGCTTGGTTATGGCCGGACCGCGCTCAGCTCAACAACCGAAGCGGTTCTAAATCAGAACCGGGTTCCGGTTTATATTACATCAGACCAGAACATGGCATCACAGGATACTGCCAAGGCGGTCGGATACCGTCTTTATGGCTGGCAGTTCCGAATCAGACTCGTCCGACCGGATATTGACACTCAGCGTCGCGCCTTCTAAAATGGAGTGCTGGTTCAGATATTGCGAGGATGGCGGAACTGGCAGACGCGCCAGATTTAGGATCTGGTCCCGAAAGGGATGGGGGTTCAACTCCCCCTCCTCGCATTGCTATAAAGCCACAGGATTGTAAAGGAGTGTAATCTGGAAGTCAGTATCAAAGCGCCGAAAGAGTGGCAGCGCGAAATCGAAGTGGAGCTTGAGCCCGACCGGTTGAAGACCCGCGTTGCTTCACTGCTGGATGAATATAAAGACCGGGCACTCATTCCAGGGTTCCGGCCCGGCCACGTTCCCAGACATATTCTTGAACGAAGGCTGGGCAACGCCCTGGAGTCGGCGGCGGTTCAGGAGCTGGTAGAGCAGGTGTTGGCCGAGGTTATGGAGAATAACGGAATCAAACCGGCAGCCCAGCTCAGGCTGGACGACTTGGAGGTAACACAAGAAAAGGCAATCCGATTGCGCATTGTGGTCGAGGTGGTGCCCGAATTCGAACTCAAGTCCTATGAGAAGCTCCGGCTTGTGCGCCGGGAACCGCAGGGCTTTGATGCCGAATTCGAAAAGAGGCTTCAGGAGCTGCGGGTCCGGTGTGCCACATTCCGGCCGGTCAATCGCCCGGCTCAGGAGCACGACTTTCTGGTTGTTGACTATAAAGTCGTTGATACCGAGGGTCCGGTCAAGCCGCGCAGCAATGTGATGATAGAGCTTGGTGACCGGATGAACTTTCCCGAGGTAAACCAGGCACTGCTTGGTACCCGCGCCGGTGACGAGGTTTCGGTAGTTGTCAATTTTCCCGGTGATTATCCAGACCCGGAACTTGCCGGACGAAGTCGCACTTATCGGTTCCTGGTCCGGGATGTGAAGGAACGGATTCTGCCCGAGGTTAATGAGGAGTTTGCTGAGGATTTGGGATATGAGAACCTTGATGCGCTGCGCCGGGAGCTCAATGATGAAATCATTGCCGAGCGGGCACAGCATATTGAAGATGACCTGAAGAACCAGGTATTTGACCAGCTTACAGGTCAGTACAGCTTTGAGCCGCCGGCCAGCTGGGTTCGGTTTCACCTGGAGAGACTGCTCCGTCAGGCAAACCTGCCCGATGACGAGGAAATCGCTGCCCGGCTTCAGCCCATCGCTGTGAAATGGGCTCGGTTCGACTGCATCGTAAGTCGCATCGCGAGCCGGGAGAATCTGAGTGTGAGTGACGAGGAGGTCACGGACCGTATTCGGAGGCTGGCTGAGGCGACTGACCGGGAGCCAGGCGAACTCTCTCCGCTTGCCAACAGCACCTTTTATCGGAACGAACTTCTGCGGGAAAAGGTGCTGCGGCACGTCATTGACCGGGCCGAGGTCGTGACCGAGGGTGAAAACCCGAGTCTGCAGGTTGAGTCTAAATGATAAATGAGCCTAAACCAGTATCGGATGAGTCAGAGGAGGTGCCAGTGCTGATTCCAATGGTCATCGAACAGACCGGTCGGGGCGAACGTGCCTATGACATCTATTCCCGTCTGCTCAAGGAGCGGATAATCTTTCTTGGCTCGCCGGTGGATGACAATGTCGCCAACCTGGTAGTAGCTCAGCTTCTCTATCTGGAGGCTGAGGACCGGGAGAAGGACATCCTGCTCTATATCAACTCGCCCGGAGGCATTGTCTCAGCCGGTCTTGCCATCTACGACACTATGCAGTACATCAAGCCTGAGGTCTCGACCGTCTGTGTGGGCGAGGCCGCCAGTATTGCCGCACTGCTGTTGGCTGCCGGTGCGCCGGGCAAAAGGCTGGCCTTGCCCCGGTCCCGGATGATGATTCACCAGCCATCAGCCTACAACATCGGGGGTCAGGCCACCGACATCGAGATTCATGCGCGGGAAATCTCGAAGATGAAACAGCAGCTCAACCAGCTGCTTGCCAAACACACCGGCCAGCCAGTGGAGCGGATTGAGAAGGACTCAGACCGCAACTTCTTCATGTCGGCCCAGGAGGCCAAGGCCTACGGTCTGATTGATGAGATAATCGAGAAGCGTCGGGAGCCGGATGAGCGAAGGGCAACAGCCGCGCAAGGGTAGCCGGGCGCAGAGCTGCTCATTCTGTGGCAGTCCGGCTGGGCCGGAACGACGGTTGCTCTCAAGCCGGAACGCGGGCATCTGCGAACTGTGTGCCCGACTGGCCGTCAACCTTTTTGAGGAGCGGGACGGCATTTCCGAACCCCTTGCCCAGCTGCCCAAGCCGGCCGAAATCAAGGCCTTTCTCGACGAGTACGTTATTGGCCAGGAGCACGCCAAGAAGGTTATCTCGGTTGCGGTTTATAATCATTATAAGCGCATCTCAGCCAAGAAGAGCGCACCCCAGCTCGACAAGAGCAACATCCTCTTGATTGGGCCGACCGGTGTCGGGAAGACATTGCTGGCCGAGACCCTGGCCCGATTCCTCCGGGTTCCGTTCTCAATCTCCGACGCCACGCCGCTGACCGAAGCCGGTTATGTGGGCGAGGATGTTGAGAATATCCTGCTGCGGCTGATTCAGGCGGCAAATGGTGATGTCCGGAGGGCCGAGACGGGCATCATCTACCTTGACGAGGTTGACAAGATTGGCCGCAAGTCCGATTCACCTTCAATCACCCGTGATGTCTCCGGAGAGGGGGTTCAGCAGGCGCTCCTCAAGATACTGGAAGGGACTATCGCCAATGTGCCCCCTCAGGGCGGGCGCAAGCATCCGGAGCAGCACTATATCCAAATCAATACCAGGAATATCCTTTTCATCTGCGGCGGGACCTTTGACGGACTGGAACGAATCGTCGGGCAGCGGCTCCGCGCCAATGCGATTGGTTTCGGCGCTGCCGGCCGCACCGCCAGGCATCTGACAACCGATGAACTGCTTGCCCAGACCGAGCCTGATGACCTTATCAAGTTCGGCCTGATTCCGGAGTTTGTCGGCCGGCTGCCGGTGATTGCCGCGCTGCACAGTCTGTCCAAGGAAGCCTTGATTGATATTCTGACCAAGCCGAAGAACGCGCTCGTCACCCAGTACTCGTATTACTTCGAGTTAGAAGGGGTGAAACTCACCTTTACTCCCGAGGCGCTGATGACGGTTGCCGAGATGGCCGCAGCGCTCAGGACCGGGGCAAGGGGCCTCCGTTCGGTCCTGGAAGAGGCGATGCTTGACATCATGTTCGATTTACCAAACCATCCGGATGTGGTGGAATGCATCGTCACCCCGGAGGTGGTCAGGGACCGCAAGCCGCCGGAGTTCGTCAGGGGCCGCCTTGCCGGTCGCAGGGCCCAGTAAGCCCGGTTATGCCGCCAGAGGCGGGCAGATTTTATCGGCGACCGTCTTGCCTGCCGTCGGAAGTAAGGGATTGACTCTTATGGTCACCTGGCCTACAATTCGGCGATGAAAGTCGGCATTCCGCGGGCACTGCTTTATTACCGCTATGGTCGGTTCTGGGAGGAGTTTCTGACCGGTCTGGGTGTTGAGCCCGTCGTCACCGGCAAGACCGATAAGCTCCTTTTGCAAAACGGGCTGGGTCTGGTGCCGAGCGAGGTCTGCCTGCCCATCAAGATTGTCGCCGGACATCTGGCAGCGCTGCGTGACCGGGTTGATATGGTCTTTTTCCCCAGGGTGAACTGGCTCAGTGACCGGCTCTATGCCTGTCCGAAGATGATTGGCGTAGTTGATATCGCCCGATTCATACTCGGGACTCGTGTCCGGCTCATCGCGCCCTCAATCAAGGGCAACTTTCTCTGGGCACATTTCCGGGCAGGGCTGGAGATTGTGGCTAACCCATTTCTGGTCATAAGGGCACTCAACCGGGCCCGGCCATTTTTATCCGGGGCCAGTGGTATCCCCGAGTTGCGGCCCGGTGAGAAGCGCATCGGGCTCATCGGCCACTTCTATAACATTGAGGACGATTATGTGGCTTCACCGGTTGTTGCGACTTTCATGAGCCATGGCTACCGGGTAATCACCAAGGAGGAGCTGCCCGGAGCGGTCCTGCACAGCCGGGAGGACTTTGCCCATAACATCCGCTGGGTATATGAACGGGAGCTCTACAACGCCTTCCGTTTTCTCTTGAACCGGGTGGACGGCATCTGTGTTATTGTTTCGATGGGCTGCGGCCCGGATTCGCTGGTTGCCGAGTTCATGCGCGATGAGGCCCGGGCAGCAGGTGTGCCTTTTCTGCAGCTGGTGATTGATGAACACACCGGGACTGCCGGCCTGGTGACGAGAATCGAGGCATTTCTTGAGCTCGCTGAGCGGCAGCGGTGCCGAACCGGCCCAGCCTAGCCCAAACAGGTTCCAATGAGGGCTTCATTTCCCCATTTCGGTTATGATACCTGGGTTCTGAAGGCGTTTGTTGAGGACCTGGGGGCTAGTGTCGTCCTGCCGCCGCCGACATCAAAGCGGACGGTGGAACTCGGGATGCGTTACGGGCCGGAGCTCATCTGCATGCCCTTCAAGATTACCTTGGGCAACTTCATCGAAGCCCTGGAAAAAGGTGCCGATACACTCTTCATGGCAGCCGGTGCGCGGAAGTGCCGGTTCGGGTACTACCACTTCCTTCAGGACCGTGTTCTGAAGAGTCTGAACATGAGGTATCGGCTGGTTCCGGTGAGCCAGTACTCGCCATATCAGTTCATCTTCCGATTGATGCCGTCGGAGTTCGGCGTCTCTTCAACCCGGGTCATCAGGGCGGTGATGCTGATGTTTGCCCGGAGCCGGCTTACCCATGAGTTCCGGAAATTGCTGAACCGGTTCCGGGCGGTGGATTTTGATGGTGCCGAACAGCGAAAGCAGGCGGCCCTGAGGCTTCTGGAGACGGCAAGGTCTCTGCGGGATGTCCGCAGTGTCCAAGGCAAACTCCGGAGCCTGTTTGCCCTTGATGGCCGAAGCCCTGATTTACGCATCGGACTGGTTGGGGAAATATTCTTTACGATTGAGCAGTTTGCCAATCATGAGATTGAAAAGGAGCTGGCGCGGATGGGGGTGGAGGTTGTCTTTGAGCGCAGCCTTTACCATCATCTGAGGCATCTTTTGGGGATTGATATGAGCTATCTCCGTTCCCGCCGGCTGGCACGGAGATATCTCAGGGAGTGTCCGGGCGGTGAGGCGATAAGGACGGTGGGCGAGGCGCTTCACTTTGCCCGTCAGGGAGTGGATGGAATCGTCCATGTCTTTCCCTTTACCTGCATGCCCGAAAACATCGCGCTTGATGCCCTGCAGCAGGTTTCGGCCGACACCGGCATTCCGGTTCTGTCACTCTCTTTTGATGAGCATACCTCGCAGACCGGACTGGTGACCCGGCTTGAGGCATTTGTTGACCTGATTCGGAGGAGAAGACGTGACCGAGTGCCTTGTCGGAATTGATGTCGGCTCAATCTCAACCAAGGGGGTTGTGCTGGACCGTGATTACCGGGTAATTGCCAGCCGCTACCTCAGGACCCAGGGCAATCCCATCAACTCCATAAGACAGCTCGTTGCCGAGCTGGGGCGTCAGGTTGACTCCTCGGTTAGGGTGGTCGGGGTGGGGACAACCGGTTCGGCACGGAGGCTCGCCGGTGTGATGCTGCAGGCCGATATCGTGAAGAACGAAATCATCGCCCATGCGGTTGCCGCCAGCCATTTCCATCCCGAGGCTCAGACGGTGCTGGAGATTGGCGGCCAGGATTCGAAGATTATCATCCTGCGGGACGGGATACCGGTGGACTTCGCGATGAACACCGTCTGCGCTGCCGGGACCGGCAGTTTTCTCGACCACCAGGCGACGAGGCTGGGTATTCCGATTGAGGAGTTCGGCGGCCTGGCGATGCGGTCAACCACCCGGGTGAACATCGCCGGCCGGTGCACGGTCTTTGCCGAGAGCGACATGATTCACAAGGCGCAGCTCGGCATCTCCAATGCCGACATCGTTGCCGGGCTGTGTGCGGCGATAGTCCGAAACTACATGAACACCGTTGCCAAAGGCAAGGAGATAAGACCGCAGGTTCTGTTTCAGGGCGGAGTTGCGGCCAATATCGGGGTGCGCCGGGCATTTGAGGAGAATTTGGGGATGGAGGTGATTGTGCCCGAGCACTTTCTGGTCATGGGCGCAATCGGAGCGGCAATTCTCGCGGCTGAGGCGACCGAGTGCCGGAAAACCGCCTTTGCCGGATTCGAGGTTGCCGATGTCCAGTTTGAGACCAGGCTTTTTGAGTGCGACGGCTGCCCGAACCGGTGCGAGGTGGTCGAGACTTTACGGGAAGGCACGATAATTGACCGCTACGGCGACCGCTGCGGCCGATGGTCAAGGGGATAGATTATGAGACATCTGGCTCTTATTATGGCGCTGACCGGGCTGGTCTGCGCCACACCGAAGGAGGCTTCAATGATTAGGCAACCGGCAGTTGCCGGACAGTTCTACGATGCCGACCCCAAGGCATTGGCGGCAAATATTGACTCAATGCTCAAGGAGGCTGAGGTTCCGGTCCTGAGCGGCCGGGTTGTTGCTCTTCAGGTTCCCCATGCCGGCTATCCATTTTCCGGGCCGACCGCGGCCTGCGGTTTCAAGCTTCTGAAAGGCATGGATTCGTTGACGGTGGTGATGGTCGGGCCGAGCCACAGCGCCCGTGTTGACCGGGCAGCGGTCTATGGCCGGGGGGCATGGAAGACACCCCTGGGCGAGGTGAAGATTGACGAGGAGCTGGCGAGGCTGCTCATCAAGGAGGAGCCGTTCTTTGCCGAGCTGCCCCAGGCCCATGCCCATGAGCATTCACTTGAGGTCCAGGTTCCATTTCTGCAGCGGTCGCTCAAAAGCTTCAAGATTGTGCCCATCATGCTCCTCTGGCCAAGCTATGAGCAGTGTGAGCGGGTTGGCAAGGCGATTGCAAGAGCGGCAAAGGGAAGAAAGGTCGTTGTTCTCGCCTCTTCCGACCTTTATCATGGCTACTCCTATGAGGAGCTGAAGGCAACAGATTCGGTGACGCTCGGGCTTATTGCGCAGTTCGACCCCAGGGGGCTCTACGAGGCGCTCAGGTCCGAGAAGGCGCAGGCCTGCGGCGGATTTCCGATTGTGGCAGTGATGATTGCGGCAAAGGAGCTTGGTGCGGACAATGCGGTCATTCTCCATCAGACCAATTCGGCCGATGTGACCCACACCCGTGGGGGTTGGACAGTCGGCTACAGTGCGGTTGCTTTTCTCGATTCAGAGGCCGAAAAGAGCGAACAGCCACCGGTTCAGGAGTCTGAGGAGCTGACCAAGGCTGAGCAGCAGAGCCTCTTGGAGATTGCCCGGAAGACCCTGGAGAGCTATATCAGAACCGGCACGGCGCCGAAGGTCGAGCCATTGACGCCGAGGCTTGCCGAGAAGCGGGGTGTCTTCGTGACACTCCACAAGCATGGGGAGCTGCGGGGCTGCATCGGCTATCCTGAGGCGGTGAAGCCGCTCTATCAGGCGGTGGCCGATATGGCAATCAGCTCCTCGACTGAAGACCCGAGATTCCCACCGGTTCAGCCGGAGGAGCTTGATGATATTGATATTGAGATAACGGTGCTCAGCCCCCTGCGCCGAATCTACAGCCCGGAATCGGTCATCGTCGGCAGACACGGCCTGGTGATTCGCAAGGGTTTTTATTCCGGACTGCTATTGCCCCAGGTGCCGGTTGAGCAGGGCTGGAGCCGCCAGCAGTTCCTGGAGCACATCTGTCTCAAGGCCGGCCTGCCGCCCGGCTCTTGGAAGGAGAAGGATGCCCAGCTCTTTGTCTTCACCGGCCAGGTCTTCGGCGAGAAGAGACCGTGAGACGGGCAACTGTCAAGGGCAGTCTTTTTCATCTATTGACATGCGGCTGGCAGGCGCTAAGCTGAATCATGCTCAAACCACCCTGTTCCGGCAGGCTAGGGCTTGGGCGAAGAACGCAAACCGAATAAGGAGGTCTGATGAGAAGGTCTAGTCTTCTGGTGCTGGTCGCAGGTCTCTCGCTGGTCCTGGCCGGCAATGTGACGCAGACATTGCGCTACTCGCCGACCAGCCTCAAGCTGGGGACCGAGCGCGGCTACACCACAGTTGACTTCGCGGGCTATCCCCACATTGAGCGGCTCGGGGCACCCGATTTGCCGGTGTTCCCCTATCAGGTGGTGGTTCCGCCGACTGCCGAGGTCACGAGTTTCGAAGTCGTCGAGTTCGAAGAGGAGCCGGTCGCGGGGAGCTATGAGGTGCTGCCGGTGCAGTATCCGGTTCCCTGGATGAAGAATCCGCCCCAGCACCCGTTCGTCCCGCCCGCCCCGGAGTTCTACTCCAGAGATGCGGCATTTCCCGAGGCTCCGGCCGAGTTCGTTGATGTCGGCAACAAGTCCGGTTACCGGCTGGCAAGCTTTCAGGTCTATCCGGTGCGCTACAACCCGGTGCAGAAGAAACTTTTTGTTGTCACAAGGCTGGTTGTCCGGATAAACTACGAGACCGGCAAGCGCCATGTTCCGCGCTACACCGACATGCAGATTGCCCTGCACGGCCAGGAGGTGAGCCGGCTCGTTCTGAACCCAGAGGATGTCTCCCGTTTTGCACCGCCCAGAAGGACGCAAAGTTTCGGCTCGACGTTTCTGCCTCCGGGCAACTACGAGCATGTGATTCTCACCACCCAGACCTATCGGGACTCGCTTGTCCGGCTGCGCGACTGGCGCACCCGGCAGGGCTGGCGCTCGAAGATTGTCCTGATTGAGTCAATCTGCGCCCAGTATCCGGGCCGGGACACCGCCGAGAAGATGCGCAACTTCCTGAAGGATGCCGACACCACCTGGGGTCTTATCTTCTGCTTCATCGCCCGTCAGGACTGGCCCCGGCACCAGTACCGCAACGCCTACGGCTATGTCACCGGCTATCCGGTTGACTACTTCCCGGCCGACATGTACTTCTCAGATTTGGACCGGACCTGGGACGCGAACAACAACGGCATCTATGGTGAACCCGGTGATTCGGTTGACGCCTGGGCCGACATCCATGTCGGGATGATAACCCTTGACGGTTTCACCGAGCTCTCCAAGTACCTCGCCAAGCTCTTCCGCTACGAGTTCACTCCGGACACCGGCTGGTTCTGCAAGTCGCTCCTGGGTGACGATGTGACATTCTCCATGGAGTTCAACGACTCCATCGCCAACGCCACGCCCAGCCCGCCCTGGTTCGACCTGAAGATGTACGCGACCGGCGGCATGATTACCCCGACGGTCCAGCGCTGGTGCGACTCTCTCAACTCCGGCTATCCGATTTCTTCGGTCATTGCCCACGGCAACATTGATGTCTATGGGATGGGCGGCGATGTCACGAGCACCCACATGATAAACCTCACCAACACCAACCGGCTGAACATGCTCACCGGAGTCTGCTGCCACACCGGCGAGTTTGATGCCACCGGCAACACCAATGGCGACTGCATCGCCGAGAACATGGCATTCCACGCGCCCAACGGCTTCATCGGGGTGATGATGAACTCCCGCTACGGCTGGGTCCGGGTTGCCGAGTTCTTCAACTACTCAATCTGCTACGGCCTCATCGGCTTCCGCACCGCCCGCAAGATAACTCAGGGTGAGGCGCTCTCCTATGGCAAGGACTACTGGCATGCCCGGGTCGCGGTGACAACCGACACCTCGAAGTTCCGCTGGGAGGCGTACGAGCGGAACCTCTTCGGCGAGCCGGCGGTCCCAATCTGGATGGACCGGGCATTCCATGTCGCGGTCACCAAGCCCGGAGCAATCAACATCGGCACCAACATCCCGGTGCCCATCACCGTCACGACCCTGAACGATGCGCCGGTGGAGTCGGCAATGGTCTGCCTCATCAAGGGAGAGGAGACCTTTGCCCGGGGCTTCACCGATGCCAGCGGCCAGGTCACCCTGCTCGTCTCGCCCCTGACACCAGGGATGCTCCAGCTCACCGTCACCGGTGCCAACAACATTCCCTACCTCGACTCGATTATCGTCATGTCGGCGGGCCGGTTCGTCTCCTATCTCAGACACTCAATCAGCGACCCGCCACCGGGCGGCAACGGCGACGGCATCATCAACCCGGGCGAGTCGTTCAGGATTCCGATGTGGGTCAAGAACTACGGCACCCAGACGGCAAATGGCGTCACCGGCCGGCTCAGGACCCACACGCCGGGCGTCACCATCACCGACTCCATGAAGTCCTTTGGCAACATCGCGGGCGGTGACAGCGCCTATAACAGTGAGGGCTTTGCGATGGCGGTCGCCACCGGACTGCCCAACGGCTATGCGATTCCCTGCTCACTGGTCTGCAAGGACAACCTCGACTCCACCTGGGTCTCCTATGTAACATTCCGGGTCGGGGCACCGGCAATCGCCTTTGTGGACAAGGTCGTCAAGGACTCCTTCTCCTCCAATCCCAACGGCAAGCTCGACCCGGGCGAGACCGCCGACCTTGAGGTGGCATTGCGCAACCTGGGCCTGGGCAACGCCTACAACGTCCGGGTGGTCCTCCGCTCGGGCGACGCGCGGCTCACGGTTCCCGACTCGGAGGCACTCTACGGCACAATCCTCCGCGACAGCATCAAAGTGAACTTCACCGACCACTTCACCCTTCATGCCGACCGCTCGATTCCGATGGAGACGCCGATTCCCTGCACCCTTGACATCTATGCCGATGCCGGCTATGTCGGCCACGCCAACTTTATGATTGTCGTCGGCGAAATCCGGGTCATTGACCCGATTCCCGACGGTCCACGCACCCCGGCCCTCTACTGGGCCTATGACGAAATTGACTCCACCTACGACGAATGCCCCGAGTTCAACTGGATTGAGATTCGCAACCTCGGCACCCGGCTCTCCCTCTCCGACGACCAGACGGTTACGATAAACCTGCCACCGGCATTCGGCCCGTTTATCTTCTACGGCCAGAGCTACACGCAAATCTCCATCTGCGGCAACGGCTTTGTTGCTCCGGGCGCAACAACCTACTCAAACTGGACCAATGAGGCGCTGCCCAAGGGCTCGGCTCCGCCGATGCTGGCGATAAACTGGGACGACATCTATCCGCCGACCGGCGGCGGGGTCTGGTACTACCACGACACCCTCCACCACTGCTTTGTCATTGAGTGGGACTCGGTCGCCTACTACAGCCAGCGCAGCATCTTTGACTCCTACGAAATCCTCCTCTACGACACCACCCTCGCGGCAGCCGACGGCAACAGTGAGTTCGTCTTCCAGTATCGGACTGCGAACCAGACCAGCTCCTGCACGATAGGTGAGCAGGACCCGACCTTTGCGATTGGCATCTGCGACCTCTACGACGGCACCTATGTCCGGGGTGCATCACCCTGGATTCCGGGCCACGCCATCAAGTTCACCACCGACCAGCCGGTCGGCATCCAGGAGCCGAAGGCCGAGATGCTGTCGGTCCGGAACCGGCCCCTTGCCGTGGCGCCGAGCCTCTTCAGCCGGAGGACCAGCATCTACTGGCAGCTCAAAGAGGAGTCGCCGGTTGAGCTTGCGGTCTTTGATGCCTCGGGCCGGATGGTCCGGAGCCTTGCCTCGGGCCGTGCTCCTGCCGGCAGCTATGTCACCCTCTGGAACGGAACCGACGATACTGGTCGGCCTCTTCCCTACGGTATCTACTTCGTGCGGCTGAGGACACCCGAGACCACTGTCAAGGTCAAGACGGTCCTCGCCCGCTGAGGTTAGAACCAGATGAATGCGGGGGGCGTTTCGCCCCCCGCTCTTTTTGGCAATATTTGGACCACCCGATGGCGCCAGATTCTAAAGCATCCCTTCTCAGACCGTCTGCCAATCCCATTGCTATACCCTTGCCAACTACCAGTCTCAGAGCCATTCTGAAGCCGGTTCAATATCACATCCCATCGCCCTACAGGACTACCATTCCCAGACCCCTGCCGCCTACCCTAGGGCCTACCCATCCGTGACCCCAGGGCTAGCCCTGGGGCTAGCCCCAGGCTAGGCCCCTCCGGTTTCCGTCAAGGCCTGGGATGGGCTGACCGAGTCTCATACCCCTGCCCAGTCCCGGACCGGGCTTTGGGACGCTGCCCTCCTTGCGCAATTGCCCTGATTATGCTAAACTTAGCCGAAAGGAGCCATATGCCTGGAAGATTCCGCACCAATGTTGACCGGCTGGCAAGGTTCGAGGCCAAGACCAGGCCGGAGCGGGTGATGGAGACCAGTGAAGATATTCGTCAGGCAGCGGTCCAGCGCCACGGCCAGCGCCAGACCGAGCTGGCAGCCTTTGAGCTTCAGGCAAAGGAGGCGATTGACGGCCTCAATCTCTCCGTCACCCTCTATCTCAGCTATCTCAACTACTGCCGCGAGCTCTGGAAGAAGGCAAACACCTATGGCGGCGCGGTCCTCAGGCGCGAGACCGAGGCAATCATCGCCAAATGGGCGGCGCGCGACCTTGACGAGACAATCCTGCGCAAACTGCGCAAAGAGCTAATCAACGTCACCTAGCCCGCGTCGCTGGTATTGACAAATACCAACTGTCATCTATAGTGTGACTGGATGTTCTGCAGTAATTTCCGAGATTTTTAGGATGGAGGTCCCGAATGGTGGTAGAACCAACTCTGGATTTGAGCTTTCGGCTAACAGGCAAGGTCATACCGGCCGACCATGGTTATGCCCTTTATGCCGCGATTT
>JBDRUJ010000036.1:0-13314 GCA_039801285.1 Caldifarciminota bacterium | reverse complement strand
GTCTCCTGCTCAGCACCCTTGCTCCAGTTGGTGACAATCCACTCTTTGTCAATCGTGAAGATGCCGTCCGTGGTGCTGGCAGCAAGCAGGGCAAACCCCGTCTCCTTATCCTTGAGCAGCTCCTCGATTCGCTTCCGGCCTGTAATGTCGAAGAGGATGGCCTCAAATGTCCGACGGCTGGCAAAGGTGCAGGCCGAGCCGTGCATCTCCACCCAGCTTATCGCACCGCTGGCATGGTTCACCAGCCGGAACTGATAATCGGTCGGATATTCGCCGGTCTTGCGGACCTGCGCCTCAGTTTCCCTGACCCGGGCGATGTCGTCGGGGTGGACCTGGGCAAAGAGTAGAGAGTTGTCGGCAAGGAGTGCCTCGCGCGAGATGCCAATCAGCTCCTGGATTGAAGGGCTTACCGTCAGAATCCGGCCATCATCGGTGAACCGGATGATTACATAGCCTTTGGCAGACTCGACCAATGCCCGGTACCGCTCTTCGGCTTCCCTCAGGGCCTGCTCAATCTTACGCCGGGCAAACTCAATCTCGCGGGCGTCGGTCTTCAAATCGGACAGGGCCGATGTCGGAGGTGTAGTCTGGGCCTCACGTAATGCATCCTCGACTCTTTTCAGTTCGGTGATGTCTTCGTACATTACAGCAATCCGGACAACATTGCCGTCGGGGTCTAAAAGCGGAAAGATTGTGGCACGGAAACAGACCTTTCGTCCCGGAATACCGGGCAGGCCGATTTCGGTAGGGTCGTACCAGGTCGGCGGGGTCTCCACCCGAGCACCGGCCAGCACCCGTTTGAGCTGAGGCTCAAGAAGCCCGGCACGTTTCAGGCCCCGTTCATCAAACAGCGGAATGCCGGGCGGTGGAGGTTTACCCAGGAGCCGTTCGGCCGCCTTGTTGCTCTTCAAGGGGTTGCCCCGGGTGTCGAATATCTCGATTGCCACCGGACTGGCATCAATGAGACTTTCGAAGACGGCACTGGCGCGCGCCTCGGCCCTTCGGCGCTCCGCCTCCTCAAAGGCGGTCTGCTCCTCAAGCTCCCGCCGCGGGTCTCGGCCTTTGGATAAAAGCATCTTCAGAAACTACCTGCTGTCATTTTCGGGCGGAAGATTGCCACGACTGCGCCGGTCTCTCACCCCGAGGGCCGCAGCACCGTGGCAGTCCTCCTCGGCGCAGTCTCGCAATGACGCAATGCATCACTTCTTCCTTTGCAGAGCCGGCGGTCGGAATCGAACCGACGACCTGCGGTTTACGAAACCGCTGCTCTACCGACTGAGCCACGCCGGCAACCATCGCCGATTGTAGCGCCCAACCTCAAGGTGTCAAGGAAACGAAGCGGGAAGGGCTTGCAGAGATGGTCTGGTGGTGATAGAATCGGTTATGCCGACCGCAAAGGTGAAGCGGGCCGATGGCTATCACTGCCTGCACTGTAATGCACAGGTTGACGAGGCGGCCGAGCGCTGTCCGGGGTGCGGCAGGAAGTTCGGACCGGGCCAACCTAGTGGGAACAGGGGCAGCGAGATGGGGCTGGTTGAGCGGATGAGGTGGGAGGCAAGGGCCCAGCGGCGCTTCAGTTACTGGGGGGTGGTTCTGGTGCTGGGAGTGGTAGGCCTGGCAGTTATGCTTTTAAGCCGGCCCTGGATAAGAAGAGAGCATCCGACCCTGCCTGAGCCGGGAGGTGCAAGGCCTGAGTTCCGCGTTCTGCAGACAATAGATATGCCTGGTGAGGGGCTGGACCGGGTCACGGTTGTCGGGCTGGTCAAGCCAGGCTTGAGCCGGGACAGTCTGAAGGCGGTCCTGGACTGGCTGCTCTACGAGACACTCCGGGAGTGCAATGTCCAGCGGCGGAGGTTCGTCAGGGTTGTCTGGGCATATGTTCTGGATGATTCGACGGCACCGAAGTCGCATTGGCGGGCGATGGCGGTCTGGGTTGACCCGAAGCTGCCAGAGTCACACTGGCCGCCGGCCGCGCGTATCGGCGATGACGCCCAGAAGGAGTGGACGATTGAGTACGATTTCACAAATCCGGTTCTCAAGGAACGAGAAGAATGACAAGGAAGTGCAGGAATGACAAAGGACGCAGGATGGTTAGAAGGTTATGGGTGATTTTCGGGGTTGCGATTGTTGTAGCCGGTGGTTTCGGCTATGGCGGTTTCGGTGTGATGGCGACCTTTCCAGAGATGCGGGGACTGAACCGAAGGCTGACCGAGCTGAACCATGAATGGGGCGGCAGGGACAGCCTCAGGATTTCCGGGCCTATGTGGTGGCTGACCGGTCACGGCGCGGCCGAGATTGGGCAGGTGACGATTGGTGGCTGGGGCGCGGTATCCGGTCTGAGCCAAAAGGCAGACTCGGTGGGAAATGAGCTTCTGGCAGTAATTGCCGCTTACGAGATGGGCTACCAGTATTCACCAGTCGAATATTGCTGGGTCAGGCCGTGTGTTGACCTGAGGTTCGGGGCGTGGTTTGACTGGGTTCATTCGCTTGAGCCGGGCCAGTCGAACTTCAGCCGCTGGTTTCTTGTCTGGGACATGGCGCTTTGTCCCGGGCTGGAGGTGATGGGTAGGCTCAGGTTTGGAGAGCAATCCTTTATCGGCCTTTTTGCTAAGGGTAGCTATATGATGCCGTTCGTGTTATGGGAGTTCGGCGATTCCCCTGTGCCCGATTTCCGGCTTCAGGGTTTTGCGCTCCAGGCTGGTCTGAGGTTCGGGAAAATGGAGCCGAGGCCGTTCCGGATGTAGCGGTGTTCCTAAAGAGGCAGGGCCGGAAGTGAAGGGTGGAGTCCCACCGCTCAGACAACCCTGAGGCACAGGGCTCGTCTAAGAATAAAAAGAGCAAAATGGAAGCAGCAGCAGTCAGCGCCCATGAGGCCAGGGCACAGGCGACGCCCGTTTCTTTCGAGAATCTGTATCAGGCGAACCGTTCTCGGGTTTTCGGAACAGCGCTCCGGATGCTGGGAAACCGGGCCGATGCCGAGGATGTGACTCAAGATGTGTTTGTGAAGGTGTTCAAGAGGCTGGATTCTTTCCGAGGCGAAGCGGCGATAACCACCTGGCTCTACCGGATAACGGTCAACTGCTGCCTGGACCTGCTACGAAGGCGGAAACGGATACAAACCGTTCCCCTGGAGAGCATTACCGAGCCGGTCTCCGACAGGATTGATGTGATGAAGCTGATTGAGGCGGCACTGCCCAAAATGCCCGAAGGTTATCGTCAGGTGTTCATCCTTCACGACCTTGAGGGACTGAAGCACTCCGAGATTGCCAGAATCCTGGGTATCAGCGATGGCGCAAGCAAGTCCCAGTTGCACCGGGCGCGTGCCTATCTCAGACGGGAAATCGGGCCCTATCTCAGGGCGTTGCGCAGGCCGGGGGTGTGAATGGAGCATTGCAGTGATGAGGTCCTGAGCCGTTTCCTTGACGGAGAGCTGGACGGAGTAGAGTATGACTGGGTTGAGAGGCATCTGGCCGAATGCTCCTGGTGCCGGGAGAGCCTTGAGGAGCTCCGACTGATTGTTGAGACCGCGGCCCAGGCCGAGCGGCCCGAGCCTTCTCCCAGTATGTGGCTGGCGATTGAGAGAAGGATTCAAGGTGTGAAGGGTTCAAGGGCTGGTGTCTGGCCTTGGGCATGGCTGGGTGCTGGCGCGGTGGTTGCGGTTCTGGTCCTGGCGGTTCTCCTTTGGGGAAGAAGGCCGGTTCTGGTGGAGCCGGTCAGGGTTCCGGTGGCGGCACGGTCGGTGGCAAGAGATGCGCGGGAAGAGGGGTTCAAGGAGCCAAGGGTTCAAGGTTTGAAGAATCCCAGGGCGCGAGGTTGCGAAAAGCAGATGGTTCAGGTGTCAGAGGTAAAGAGTGAAGGTGCGACCGGTCAAGACGGGCTTTTTGCCAGCGATTATGAGCAGTTTTTTCAGGAGCTGAGCCGTGCCCTGGAGGAGAGTGAGCGGGCGCGGCGCGAAAATCCGGGAAATCTCAGGGTGCGGGCGGCATATGCCGGTTTCCGCTCGGGTGAGTTGACATCACTTGACCGACTGGTAGCTGGTGGAGACTGATGGTGAGTTTGCTGCTTCTTCTGACGGTTGCTGCTCATCCGGTGAGTGTAACCAGAGACCTGCACATTGTCCTCTTGCCCAGGGGAGTTGAGGCGGTCAGAGTGACCCACCGGTTCGGAACAGTGGCGATTGTTGGTCGGGAATCGGACAGCCTGGAGGTTGAGGCCCGGGTCAAGGTGCAGGGCAGGGACAGAGGTGTGGTTCAGAGGTTTGCTGCTGGTATTGACGTCATTGCTGAGGGACGGGCCGAGACACTGGTTGTCGCCACCCGTTATCCTGAGTTTTCGGGTGACGACACAACATTGAGCTATGAAGTTGACCTGGCGGTCTGGGTGCCGGAAGGGTTTAGGGTTTCGGCCCAGAATGCCTTTGGTGACATCAGGCTCAGGGATGTCCGCGCCGACTCAAGACTGTCGGGCCGTTACGGTAATATTGAACTGGAGCGGGTTGGCGGTGCGGCTGTTACCGGCCGGTTCGGCGATGTCAGTGCCTCAGAGGTCTTCGGGTCCATTTCAATTGACAACGGGTTTGGGAATGTCTTTCTGCGCGGGGTCAGGGGGGAGGTTCGAGTAAGAAACAGCTATGGGAATGTTGAGGCGGAGCGGCCTGCCGGGATGGTGAATATCACAAACAGTTTCGGCAGGGTTGCCTGCCGGTGCGGACCGGGCCGGACGGCAATTGTCAACCGGTGCGGTGAGGTAACAGCGGCGATTGATGACCCGATGCTTGAGCTATTGGACATCATGACACGGCAGGGGCTGGTTCGGCTCAAGGTTGCCGAGGGCCTGCCGTTCCAGCTTGAGAGCCGGACAAGGGGCGGCAGAGTTCAATCCGGACTGCCGCTGGAGACGGCCGAGAGGCTCGGGACATCATTGGCAGTCGGCCGCTTCGGTGAGGGCGGGCCGAAGGTTGCGGTTCAGGCTGAGATGGGTGACATTTATATCGGAGTGGAGTCGCTGTTTTCACGACATGCTCCGGAAAGGAGTCAAGAATGAAACGTTGGATTTTCCTTGTGCTGGTGCTACTCCTTGGGACAACAGTGGGGCTGCCCGCTAAGAGGGCGAAGCCGCGGGAGACGGAGCGGGGCTGGCTGGGCGTGGTTACCGAGAATCTGAGCCCGGCGATGCTGGTCGCTCTGGGAATCGAGCACGGCGTTTTGATTGGCGAGGTTGTCGAGGATGGGCCGGCAGCCAAGGCCGGACTGAGGATGGGCGATGTTATTGTCCAGATAGACTCCGAAAAGGTTGTTGATGCCAGTGATTTGCGCTACCTGGTCCGGGAAAAGCCAAACCAGAAGGTTAGGGTTCAGTTATGGCGGAGAGGCAAAAAGGAGGAGGTGTCGGTCCTGCTAGGGGCGCGGCGGCCCGAGTTTGAGCCCTTCTTCGACTGGGAGCCGATTCCCAAAGAGGCGCTCCGTGCGGCACGGGAGGCTCTGCGTGAAGTCCGACCCCGGATTCGGCGGAGTGTTGAGCTCTACGATGCGGCAACCGACTCGCTTCGCCAAGAGATTGAGGAGCTCAGGCGGGAAATCAGAGAGCTTCGGGAGAAACTGGAGCACCAGAAGAAACGGGAGTAGCCAACCCGGCTCAATCAAGAGTGAATAGCCGTCTTTCAGGCTAAGTATAAATATATTTATACCTGTTATTTTACGATAAATTGGGCTTATGTTACGTAAGAGCGGAACTTAGCCAGATTTACAAATTTTTCGGGGGACAGTCTCCCAGGCAGAAACGGAATCGGCCTGAATTGTTGCTGATGAGAGCACCCTGTAGGTCACTTTTCAAGCCGAGTTCCGCTTGATTCCGGATTCAGCTTTCGCCTCAGTCAGGATGGGAGTTTCTGGAGCTGGTTTGCAGGCAGGCTCTCATGGAGCTTCGGGCTTGACCTCCAAATGGGTTTTGGAAGAAGCATCCGAGGCAGCCTTGTGGCTAGCTCACCTCTTGGCCTCCCTTTCAGTCTGACCGGCACCAGCCAGGGCAGGGGAGCAGGTGGCGAACAGGATTGCGGGTTGAGCAGAGCAGCAGTTAGAACTCGGATGTCATAAGAAGCCTGCAATTTTATTATGAGCGGAGCCGATGAATCCCTTGTCTATTCAACTCGGTGGCAGTGACAGCGGAAGGTGGATGGGATAATGGCGATTGGAAGTGGCGGGGTTCGAAGCTAGTCGCCCTGGCTGAACCAGATGATGAGGAAGATGAAGAGCCAGGCAATCGCGGCCGCAACGGCGATGACCGTCACTATCCCAAGACAACCCATACCGGTTTTCAGTTCTTCCTTGAACCTGAGTTCGAGGAGCCGGAGAAATGGTGAGCGGCTGCTTTTAGGTTCTGTCGTTTGAGCGGGGGGCCGGGCCAGCACCTTCGGCAAACCCGAGTCCGGCGCGCACCGCCCTCAACACCTCAGTGGCGCGACCGAAGACGGTCAGCGTGCCAGTCAGTATGGCTGTTTCGCTCCGCACTTGGGGCATTCTGGAAACTCCTGCCGGAATTCACCTTCATAAGCCCAGCCTTCAAGGATGGGCTTTCCTTTGTCAACAATCTCAAGATAGAATGGTTCGGGCAGTTCTACCCGGTTCGGGGTCAAAGGTTCGCGGCAGCGCAGGCAGTCCCAGGCCCGACGCGCACACACCTCTGCTTTTGCCGCACGGTTGATTTCGTCAGGCAGCACCGCGTCCGGGTAGCGCCGGACAATCTGCTCGACACCAGCACTGGACCGGCCAACTCCCAGAAACAGCCAGATTTTCTCAAGCTCGGGGCTGTCAGGGCTGAGCCGGCGGCGCCGACTGGTCTTCTCAACGTTGGCGACAGCCTCGCGGTCCCGGCGGGCAGTCAACCCTTCTTTCTCCTGGTAACGCCAGCTGGCCCAGCGGCGGTAGCGCCGTTCCTTCAGGTAGTCCTGCAGCTCCTCATCCTTTTATCTTGACTTCGGCTCCAGATAGCTCCAGAGCAGCTTGATGCGGTGGAGTGCGGTCCGGTCAAAGAAGAGGACGGCCGGCCAGGCAAAAAGATAGAACGGGAATCTGATGAGGCTGACAAAGATATCGAGCAAGAGGTCATCCTTTTCGGTGAACTCGCCTTCGATGTAGTAGAGGCTGAGATGGTAGAGGACTGCAATAACAAAGCCGGTTCCGAACCAGCAGAGCATAATCGGGGCGACAACGGAAACGAGTTGCTGGGTAGCTTCCGGATTATACATTGCTGATGCATTCTTCTGTCCGGGCGATTCGAGCGGACAGCCCAAGCATGGTCATGAGTCAGGATAGACGAATGGCAGCAGGAGTCAAGGCAAATAGCAAAGTGGCGGAAGGGAGAGCTCAAATTGGCGATGTCAGAAGACATGCGGGTGTTTTGAGTAGGGGCAGGCGGGCGCAAGGGCTGAAGTACAATTGTTTTTTATTGACGGGCGGCTCTGCCGGTGCTATTATTATTTTGGCTGAGAGGCGGCGTCAGCCCAAAGGTTACATCCGGAGGTATTTATGATGCGCTTAGGCTCGGTCCTGTTTGTTATTGTTCTTTTACCGGTTGTAATGGTGTTGGTCTGGGCAGAGCCGACACCGACAATCGGTCTAATCTATTACGATTCCACCGCAACCAGTCCCGGATATACGATGTTTCCGCCAATGAATTACCCCGTGGCCTATCTCATTGACAACAGAGGAATGCTGGTGAAGTCATGGCGGGGAGCCTATACACCAGGACTCTCTGCCAATCTGTGCACCACCGGCCAGTTTCTCAGGACCTGTTATGTCGGAAACCGGGTCTTTACCGCCGGCGGCGCAGGTGGCCGGGTGGAGCTGGTGGACTGGGATGGTGAGACGATGTGGGCGTTTACCTACTCGAATAATCTTGTTTGTCAGCATCACGATGCCGTCATGCTGCCCAATGGCAATGTCCTGATGCTTGCCTGGGAGTACAAGAGTCGGAGCGAGGCGATTGCGGCGGGCCGCGACTCAACCCTTCTGGTCTATAACTGCCTCTGGCCAGACCACCTGATTGAGGTTGACCCGGATAACGATTCGATTGTCTGGGAGTGGCATGTCTGGGACCATCTTATCCAGGATTACGACTCCACAAAGGCGAACTACGGCGACCCGCGCGCTCATCCTGAGCTGATTGACCTGAACTATGTGGCAGGTCTGGCGGTTGCCGACTGGAATCATTCCAACGGCATCGCCTACAATCCGGAGCTGGACCAGGTTGTTATTAGCGTCCGGCAGTTTTCCGAAATCTGGGTGATTGACCACAGCACCACAACGGCCGAGGCTGCCGGACACACCGGCGGCAGATATGGCCGGGGCGGTGATTTGCTCTACCGGTGGGGAAATCCGCAGACCTACCGCCGGGGAAACACAATAGGGCAGACGCTGTTTGGTCAGCACGATGCGCAATGGATTCCCCCGGGTCTGCCCGGTGCCGGGCACATCTTGGTCTTCAATAACGGTTTGGGCCGGACACCAGTGCCCTACTCCAGTGTTGATGAGTTCGTTCCGCCGATGGATTCGGCGGGGTTCTATCACCTGGGTCCGGACTCGGCCTATGGCCCGGCCGAGCCAGTCTGGAGCTATGTGGCATCGCCCAGAGAGAGTCTCTATTCTAGCACCATCTCCGGTTGCCAGCGGCTGGCAAACGGGAATACACTGATTTGCGCTGGTGAAACCGGTACGATATTCGAGGTGACACCTGACCACCGGCTCGTCTGGAAGTATATCAATCCGGTGACCAGGAACGGGCCGCAGATGCAGGGAAGTATTCTGCCGATCGGCTCTAACATGGTATTCAAGGCACGGAAATATGCTCCAGACTACCCGGGACTGGCCGGTCGTCAGCTTGACCCTCAGGGGCCAATTGAAACCTATCCTCAGGCGGTTGCTGAAGGACCGGTAAGTGGCCAGCCGGGCCGACGGTGTCCAACAGTTGTGACTGGAATGCTGAGACTTGCCGGAGCCGAATCAGCCGAGCTGATTGATGCCTCTGGCCGGCGGCAGGCGAGGCTGGCTCCGGTATTGAACGACATCGGTTGGTTGCCAGCAGGTGTTTATTTTCTGCGAACCGGTTCCGGCCTGAGAACTGAAAAGGTTGTTGTTCGCCGTTAGACCGGACTAGAAGGTCCTGCCGAGCTGGAAGTGGGGTTCCCAGCCGGGGCGGTCCTTGTCAAAGCCATAACCGAAGTCGAAGCCAATCAGGCCAAGCATCGGTATTTCGAGCCTGATGCCGACACCGGCTCCGCGCTTGAGGTCACTGAGGCTGAACTGGTCAATAGAGTTCCAGGCGTTGCCGGCATCGGCGAAGGCGATGAGGGCGAGCTGGGGCGTAGGACGGAATCGGTATTCAAGGGAGAAGATGGAAAGTGCCAGACCGCCAATCGGATAGCCGGCGGCGCGGGGACCAACTGTGCGGTCGCCATAGCCACGGATGCCATCCGGGCCGGTGCCACCGGCATAGAACCGTTCGTAGAGCGGGACGGTGTCGCGTGATGTGTAGCCGGTGATGATGCCGAGCCGGGTGCGGGCCATGAGACCGAACTTCCAGAATAACGGGAAGTGCTGGCTCGCATCAAGGATGTGGCGGTGGAATCTGATATCCCAGAAGGATAAGGCAAAGGTGTAGGTGAGGGCTGAGCCACTGAGGGGGTTGTAGATGTAGTCGCGGGAGTCGCGGGTCAGGGTGACACCAGGGCCAAAGGCGGTCTTGTGGACGGTGTCGGAATAGACACTGTAAATCTTTGAGGGTGTGTAGCCGGGTTTGATAGAGCTTGGCGGAATATAGGCGTCGGAAACCCGGAGCGTGAAGTAGGCGCGGGTGTAGTCAAGGGCCAGGGGCCGGGAGAATGAAAGGCCGCCGCCTAGCTCCTGCTTGTCGTAGTAGTCGTAGGTGCGGGTGAGGTAGCTCACATCAAAGCCGGCCGATGTCGGGGTGTCGAAGAGCCAGGGCTCGGTGAAGCCCAGTTCGACATTCTGTTTGTTCTTGCCGTATTCAAGTTTCAAGGAACCCTTCTGACTCCTGCCGAAGAGATTGGGCTGCTGCAGCTCGATATAGCCGGTGAACCGGTCCTGTGCTGAGTAGGAGACACCGGCTCCGATTGTGCCGAAGAAGCTCTTCTCCTTTACCTTGTAGGTCAGGTCAATCTGGCCGAAGGTGTCGGCCGGACGGTAGTCAACCGTGACATCGTCGAAGAAGCCCAAATTGAAGATGTCGCGTTGGCTGCGCAGGACTTCGGAGCGTTTGAAGAGATAGCCGGGCAGTGAACTGATTTCGCGGCGAATCACCTTGTCGTGGGTCTGAAGATTTCCCTCGATGTTCACCAGACGCACCGTGGCAGGGATACCCTCGACAATCTGATAGGTGATGTCCACAGTGTCGTGACGGAGGTTCTCGACCGGTGTTATCTGGGCATAGATGTAGCCCTCTTCGGAGTAGAGGCCATAGATGTCGGTTAGGGTTGCCTGGGTGAGCCGGGTGTTGTAGTGGCGGCCGGTCTTGTAACGGACGAGTTTCTGAAGCTGGTCGCGGGTCATGACCGAGTCACCTTTGAATGTCACCTGGCCGAAGTAATAGCGGCGGCCCTCGGAGATGCCGATGATGATGTCCACCGAGCCTTTGTCAAACTTCATGTCGTAGTCAATCACCTTGGCGTCAATGAAGCCCCGCTGTTTGTAGAAGTCAACGATGCGGTCGAGGTCCTTGATGAACTGGTCTTCCTTGAGCTGCCCCTTACGGAACCAGGTGCGATGCCGGTTGGTCATCCGGTTTTCAAGCTGGCGGTCGGTGAAATGGTCGTTACCGTAAAACTCGATATGTCGGATGCGGACCGGGTCACCCTCTTCAATCTTGTAGGTGAGGATAACGCGACCCAGAGAGTCGGGCGGCGACTGTTCAGGATAGACCTTGGCCAGGAGAAAGCCACGGTCTTTGTAGAGCTTGAGAATTTCCTGCTGCCAGTCGAAGACCTTCTTGTCAGTGAGGACCTCACCCTCGCGGGCCTTGACCTTAGCCTCAAGGTCCTTTTTGCGCACCCGGCGGAATCCCTCAAACTGAACAAGACGGAGCCTTGGATACTCACGGGTGACAAATGTCACACTGACACCGTCGGCGAGGCGACTGGTTTCGGCAACGACCTGAGAGAAGATGCCCATGCCGTAAATGCGGCGGATGGCGTCCTCTAGGGCGGTGCGGAGTGCACCAGGAGTGTAAATCTCCTGGGTATTGAGGCCCGCAGTCCGGACGACTACGAGAGGGTCGGCGGAAACAGTTCGGGCTGAGACATCGGTTATCACCAGCCGTGCGGTGTCGGGCACAGGGGGTGCAGCGCTGAGCAGCGCGAGGAGAATGAGGCTCACTCTTGAACCGGTGCCGGTGTCTGGGCCGGTGCCTCAGTGAAGACGAGCCGGTCGCCATCCCGGTCGGCGAGGATGGTTGAGCCTTCGCGGAACCGGTTCTTGAGCAGCTCTTCAGCCAGAGGGTCTTCGAGGAGTCGGCGCAGCGCCCGTTTTATCGGCCGGGCACCGTACTGGGGGTCAAATCCTTCCTGAACGAGAAGCTCCTTGGCAGCCGGGGTAAGCTGGATGGCGAGCTTCTTCTCCTTCAGTCTTTCGGCCATGTCCCTAAGCTGAATCTCGACAATAGCCTCCATCTGTTTCCGGTCGAGGGGCCTAAAGACAATCACCTCATCAACTCGGTTGAGGAATTCGGGCCGGAAGAAGCGCTTCACCTCGGTCAGGACCTTGTCCTTGATGGTCTCATAGGTTGCTTCAGCGGTATCGGGCTTGAAGCCGATGCCGCCCATGCCGCGGATTTCGGTGGAGGCGATGTTGGAGGTCATGATGATGACGGTGTTCTTGAAATTGACTCTCCGGCCTAGGGAGTCGGTAATCTGGCCGTCGTCGAGAATCTGCAAGAGGATATTGAAGACGTCGGGATGAGCCTTTTCAATCTCGTCAAAGAGGACGACCGAGTAGGGTTTGCGCCGGACCTTCTCGGTGAGTTGGCCGCCCTCCTCATAGCCGACATAGCCGGGCGGTGCGCCAACCAGGCGCGAGACATTGAACTTCTCCATGTACTCGGACATGTCGAAGCGAATCAGTGCCTCTTCGTCGCCGAACAGGAACCGGGCAAGGACCCGGGCGAGTTCGGTCTTACCGACACCGGTGGGACCGAGGAAGATGAACGAGCCAATCGGTCGGCGGGGGTCTTTGATGCCGGCGCGGGAACGGCGAATCGCCTTGGCGACCGCAACAATTGCGGCATCCTGACCGACAATCCGCTGCTGGATTTCCTCCTCCATCCTCAAGAGCCGGGTTGACTCCTTTTCCTCCAGCTTGGAGAGAGGAACCGAGGTCCAGGATGAGACTACATAGGCGATGTCCTCTTCGGTAACAACCGGGAAGCTGCCCTTCTTTTCCCATTCCTTCCGCTTGCGCTTGAGGAACTCAGTGAGCTTCTTCTGCTCGTCACGGAGCTCGGCGGCCCGCTCGAACTCCTGGCGCCGCACCGCCTCCTCCTTGGCGCGGGTGACCTTCTCAATCCGGCGCTCGATTTCGACCAGCTCCGGATTGATGACCGGCCGCATCAGCTTCACCCGCGAGCCGGCTTCGTCAATCACATCAATCGCCTTGTCAGGCAGGAAGCGGTCGGAGATGTAGCGGCGGCAAGGGCTGCGTCATCGTAGGTGACGTTGTGGTGGAGCTCGTACTTCTCCTTGAGCCCCTTGAGAATCTCTATTGTCTGGGCAACCGAGGGCGGCTCAACCATTATCTTCTGGAATCGCCGCTCCAGGGCAGAGTGTTTTTCGATGTAGCGCCGGTAGTCTTCGGGAGTGGTGGCACCAATCACCTGCATCTCGCCCCGGGCCAGAGCCGGTTTCAGGATGCTGGAGGCGTCAATTGCGCCTTCAGCCGCACCGGCGCCGACGATGTTGTGGAGTTCGTCAATGAAGATGATGCAGTCGCCGTGATGCTGAATCTCGTTCATGATCGACTTCAGCCGTTCCTCAAACTGACCCCGATACTTGGTGCCGGCAACAATCGCGGCCATGTCTAGGGCCAGGACCCGCTTGTTTTGAAGGACGCTGGGCACGCGACCGGCGACGATGCGCTGAGCAAGACCTTCGACGATGGCGGTCTTGCCGACACCGGCTTCGCCAATCAGAACCGGGTTGTTCTTCTTTCTCCGGGCGAGAATCTGGATGATGCGTTCAATCTCCTTTTCCCGGCCGATGATGGGGTCAAGCTTGTCCTCGCGGGCGAGCTGGGTCAGGTCTCTGGAGAAGTA
>JBDRUJ010000035.1:791-13833 GCA_039801285.1 Caldifarciminota bacterium | reverse complement strand
TAGTAGGTGGCTGTGGTGGTCTGCGGGTCGTAGTCAAAGGGGTAGAGTATGACCTTGAGCCGGGAACCACCATCGGGCATCTCTTGAACCCGCCAGGTAAATGTCCGATTAGGATACAGCCCGGGCTTCATCTCCACCGGTCCCTTGGCATTCATATCCAGTATCACAACCGGCAGTCTGAGACCGGTTGCGGTTTCCATCCCGGAACGCTCCTTAAGGACAACATCCTGAACTCGGTATCCCTTTGGATAGTCAATGGAATGCACATAGTACGGAACCTCTGGTCGTCCCTCCTCTTCAATAACCATCAAGCCTCTCGGGATTTGGACATAGTCCAGGTTTCCAACCCTTCTCACTTCGTACTTCGGCAGCGATATCTTCACCTCGGTAGGCGGTTTCTGACCGAAGGCAAAAGCGACCACGAGAACCGCAAAAAGTGTCATCAAAACTTGGAATCTATGGTTTGTCATTTCCATCCTCCTTATTTCGGACAGCCATAGAGGTTGTACTCAAGTGCGGCCAGCCTCTCATACTCGCTCTCACCCGGGTAGTACCAGTACCTCATCTCGAAAACAACGTCGCCAATACACCAGTTGTGGGCTTTCCACATCTCCCAGAACCAGCAGGACTGGAGGCGACGGCATATGGGACCGGCCGAGACCTCGGTTGAGCCGATGTAACCGAGCGTTCCGGGGAGTTTAGTGAAGGCGCGTGAAATTGCGTTACTGTCCTCATAGTTGCCGGTCAGACACGCGAATGCCGTAACCCAGAGTCCCGTGTGGCTATGGGGAAGCGAACCAACGTCCCAAGCCGCAATCACATCACCCCATACGTTCACATTCCCGTGACCGCAGAAGGAAACAATGCTCTTTGCACTACACAGAGACCGCATCTTGAGCAGTTTCTGCCCGGGAGGCAAAACCCCGATGTGTTCCGCACTGGCTGGAACACCCAGCTTTGTCAGGAGCGTATTGGCACCTTCATTAGTCGAACTCTGGAACTTTTCCAGAACCTTGGGGTCGCTGTCATACCCACTGGTCAGTCCCACCATGCCCGGTATTATGAGTGGGTACTTCACGGCACTCGAAACCAACTGGCTGAGTTCCTTTCCCGACCTGCCGATTGCCCGTCCGACAACTAGGTCAACAATCCAGTCGCCGGTGCAGTCGGAATAGGGAAAGTCGGTTAGTCTAACCTCAAAAGTGGGGGGGCCATTGCTCCACTGTATGTACATCCCATATGCATTCCAAGATGGCACGATGTTATGCTCACCCACGAGGAACACATAACCGCCAGACCAGGTGCCGCCATAACTTCGGAACGCCGGTGACAAGAGTTTGTCCCAAAAACCACCACGGTTGAGCATGCTCTTGAGCTGGCCCGCAGATGTCGTGGGCAAAATGTAGCCGAGGACACCGGTCTTTTTCCTTGCCAGCTGCCCACACCATCGCAATAACTCGTGAACCTCATTGTCATCATAGGCTGAATAGAGCTTTTTCGGGCAGGTAACGATGATGAAGTCTGCAGCCTTGATGGCGGCGTCCACCTCTTGGTACGGGTGGAAGGAGAGGTCTGGTTGCCGCACATAGTTCTTGCCTTGCCATTTATAGGTTATGACCACTGAGTCGCAGAGACAGTAAGGCTCATTCCACCACCAGCCGTTTTCCTCCGACCACAAAATAGGCACGGCGTGGAACTCCAGCGTGAAGGTCGCTCCCTTGCTCCTTTTCCCGACATTTTTCTGCCACCTGGTTCTGGTGCCGGCGGAGTTCGTCGCCACGATGTCCGCACTCCCTGCATCGGTAGGTGGAATGCACTGGAACCATCTGTTCCAGACCTGGATTGTCAGGTCTTCAATATCCTCAAAGACTTTGACATCAAGGAAGACCTTGAAATAATTCGCTTTTCGCTCAACCCTTCGTTCCACCGTCAAGCACAGGAGTTCCATCGGTTTCTTGGTAATATGGACGCGCGTGAACTTGCGCTTCTCACTGACCAGAGTCAAGTTGCCGACTCGGACAACTACTTCCCAGGCATACTCTTTATTCTCTTCAAAACTCTTTGCCCATGTTGGATAGGTGAGATAGGTCAAGTTGGTAAGGGTGTGCTCAAACCACGGCTGGTTGCTACTGAGTGCCTCCTCCTTGGTCTGTCCAGGGAGAATCTCGACAATCCGCACAGTATATTTCACCTCCTGTGGAAATGTCGGATATACTTCTGGCGGAAATACCGAGGTCCACTTGAACATCACAGGGTTTATGCCCCACAGCTTTGCGCCCTCGGGAGGTGCGAGAAGCTTTGGCGGAGCCGGTTTGCGGGCTACGAAGCGGCCGGTGTCGCCACCCAAATCAGGCATAAGGGTAACGATATAGGTATAGTTACCCTCAGGAATGGTTCCGGAGCGGAGATAGAAGACCTCATAGCCTTGCTGGTGCCACTGGTCACGCAACGTGATGTCCTTAAGCCTTTTTGTGGTCTTGCCTGGACGCAGGTCGAACTGGTTGGAGTTGGCCCGATAGACCAGGCCCTTTTTCTCCTCATGAATCTCGCCATGGAGCCACACATTACGGTAGGTAGTCCCATCCTGATTGTTTAGGTCCACCCACCACAGGTTCTCGTATTGCAGTTGCCCCGGTGCCGGCATGTGGAGCTGGACTATGACCCGCGCTGAGATCGAGGCGGCCAGCACAATAGTTAGGGAGACCCAGACCTTCATTTTACAAGCCCGCATGCTTCCTCCTAAAGCAAGACCGGATATAAGGAACCGGTCTTATTTCGTTGCCCCGCCGATTATTGAGACGGTGCCGGCGTCATAGTTAGCAACATAAACCTTGTTGTCACGAGGGTTGGTGCAGATTGCTATTGGTCTTGCACCAACCGTGATGGTCTTCAGAACGGCGTTGTTCGCGCCATCAATGACTGTGACACTGGCACCATCGTAGTTGCCAACATACAGCTTATTGACCCAGTCCGCCCAGGCAATACTCCGGGGCTGTAGCCCAACCGTAATGTCATCCTCAACATAATAGTGCTGACCGTTGATTACCGACACGCTCCCAGCATCGGAGTTGGCGGTGTAGAGTCGGTTATTGGTTCCATTATAGGCAGCAGCCCAGGGCTTTGCCTCAACTGTTACCGTTGCGATGCGCTGGTTGGTGGTGCCGCTGATGATGCTTGCGGTGTTTGAGAACTGATTGGCGCACAACACATTGGCCTGGCCGTCCACAACCAGCGCACAGGGGTTGATGTCCACCGGCACTGTTGCTAGGACCGCATTGTTTGCGCCGTCAATTACCGTAACGGTATTGTTTGCCCAGTTAGCAACATAGACCTTGTTCACCGCCGGGTTCCAGGTCATGGCCACAGGGTTGGTATCAACCTGCACAGTGGTGATAACACTGTTACTGACACCATCAACAATCGTGACGGTATTGCCAGGCTTATGGGCAACATAGACCTTGTTATTGGTCTGATTCCAGCAGAGAAGATAGGGATTTGGGCCTACTGCCACGGTGGTAAGCACCTGATTGGTTGCGGCGTCAATTACCGAAAGGCTCGAATCGGTATAGTTGGCAACATAAATCCGGTTATTGGTTGCGTTCCAGCACAAAGCTGTTGGAAAGTCGCCAACCGGGATGGTTGTGACCAGTTGATTGGTTGTTCCATCAATCACCGACACTCCACCCCCTGAGGAGTAATTGGCAACAAAGACCGTATTAGTCAGCGAGTCCCAGAGCAAAGCACGGGGACGGCTGCCAACGGGGACCGTTGCAATCACCGAATCGGGATAACTCCGCTCTACCACCGAAAACTGGCCGCTGAAACCTTCGGTAGATTTATTCAGACAATAGGCCTTGACCTGGATTTTGCCGTTATTGGTGGCCGGGCCGGGCACAGTCCAGAGATAAGAGCCCTGGGTCTCAGCCCTGCCCTGCCGGCTCCAAGTAGTGCCCCCATTGGACGAATAAAATATCACCGTGGAGTCAACGCCAAATGTCCCACCGCGCCAGACAACATAATGGGTTGAACCCACAAGCCAGCGGGCACCGGCCGGTGGAGAATCAACCGTAATCGGGCTGGGCGGATTGGTGTCGGTCACTGCAAAGGTAGCACTTACTCCCAGCGCGGTATCGCGGCCAACAAAGACCCGGACCTGAAGTTTGGCATTTTCAGTTGCTGGAGCAGGCACCCGCCAGTCAAATCTGCCAGGCTGAGTTGCTCGCCCCTGACGGTGCGGCCAAGTCATTCCTCCGTTGGTAGAATACCAGATAACTGTCGAGTCGCCAGCCGGTCCGCCGTTCCAGAGAACTTGGTGAGTTGAACCGATTGCCCAGCGACTGCCGCCGGCTGGCGAGGTCACTACCACTGGGGGTGCGGTTCTGAAACTCCAGAGTGGCCCGACCGTCGTGGCGTTGCGCCGGTCCTTGGCTACAACCCGCCAGTAGTAGTCAGTGTCGTAGTTCAACCTCTCCGGTCGGAATGAGGTCTGCTTCAGGTCGGCTGCGGCCAGCGGGGGCGGTGTAGTAGTTCCCAGATAAATATCATAGGTGACGCTGTCACCGGGGTCAGGGTCACCACCGGTCCAGGAAAGCGTCAGGTTCACCAACTGGTCGGTAGCTCCGCTGTCCGGCTCAGGTGCCGACGGAATGTTTGGTGCGCGGTTGAATCGGGCGGTCCGGAAGTTCCAGAGCGGGCCGACCGCACTGTCACCCAGGCTGTCAAACGCCACCACCCGCCAGTAATAACTGGCCAGTGCCCGCACCTGCTGGGGTCGATAGACAGTGTCTTCAAGGATTGACTCAATTAGAACCGGTGGTGTTGTCGTGCCGAAGAAGAGCCGGTAATAAACCCGGTCGCCCGGGTCAGAATCGCCGCCGGCCCAACGCAGCCCCGACTGGATAACCTGACTGGAGTCAAGCGTCGAATCACCACTCGCCGGCCAGGGCCGGGAGGGCTGATTGGGCGGCCGGTTATTCAACGGGTCATGGGGATTATTCCATCGCCGACACATTACCAACAGCCCCAGTCCAGCAACAAGCAGCAGAATCTTGCCACTCAGCTTGTGGTTCATCGCTCACCACCTGATGACAAAGAACAACCCAGCCAGGGTCGCACCAGCGCCAATGCCGATGTTCCGGAGATTGTCCCAGCGCTGGGTTGACCGGCGCAGACTCTCGGCCTCGGGCCTGCTGGTCGCCGCCTGGTAGCGGGCATATTCGGCATTTCCCCTGATGGCGGCATAGCCTCCGGCAGCCAGAGCCGCTCCACCCAGAATCAGGAAAATGGGCTTTCGGGTCTTCACCTTTTCCAGCACCACATTCAGCACCGTCGTATCGCCATAGCCAATCTGGGCAAATCCGGTCCAATCCAGAAAGCCCCGCCGGGTAAGTGTCACGCTATGTTTTCCCGGCAACAACTCGGCCACAAGTTCTGTAACCCCCAAAGGCTTATCTTCGACCGTGACGGTCGCACCGCTGGGCCTGGATATCACTCTGAGATAGCCTCGGGCCCGCTCCAAGCGCAGGGCGACTCCAATCGGGCCTGGCGTGGTGACACGAACCGTCTCCATCTCGGGCCGGTAGCCATCGAGTCGGCCGGTGATAATGTGGGTGCCGAATGGAACCCTTGTCAAGGTAAGTCCGGTTGCGGTCGTCCGTCCTTTCAACTCGCCGTTGAGCAGGACCTCTGCTCCTACCGGCTCGGTAGTTACCACAACCGTTGCCTGCTGAACCGCAATTGTGAAGCTGCCATAGTAGGTCCGGTATCCCGACTTGGAAACCTCAATCTCGTGGCGGCCGGGGCTGAGCTCCTTGACCTCTAACGGTGTTTTTCCCCTTTCGGTCCCATCAATTGTGACCGTTGCTCCCGCCGGGTCGGAGACTACATTTACAATACTTCCTATCACCGTCACATCAACATTCAGTCTGGGTTGGAGTGGTGGATAATAGCGCGGCTCAGGCTCGGGCAGCTTCGCACCGCAGGACTTGCAGAACTTCGCCGCATCGGGGTTTGAGGTCCCACAATTGGGACAGACCTTTGCCCCCCAGGTTATTCCGAGACATGCCACGAGGAGAAGAATTGTCACCACTATCAGAGAATCGTGTCGCCTACGGTGCTTCATCATCGCCGACCTCCTCGGTTACTCTTCAAACTTGTAGCCACAGTTGGTGCAGAACCGGGCGCCCCGTTCTCTGGTCCGGCCGCACTCCGGACACGTGGCGCGGCCACCGGCAACCGTGACTGTCACCTTGGAATGAACCTTGACACGCAGTCCCGGCTTTGGATTGGTCTGAATCACCACGCCCGGCATAAACTGGTCGCTGTACTGGGACTCGATGGTGCCCGGCTCCAGCCCGGAGAGCCGGAGTCTCCGCAGCGCCTCGTCAACCGTCAGATTGCTGGTTACCGGCACCGTCACCATCCCGCTGCTCAGTCGAACCAGAACCTCGCCTCCCTTTCTGAGACCGGTTGAGGGCGCTGGCGACTGCACCGCAATCCGGCCGGCCTCAATGGTGTCGTCAACCTCATCACCCAGGACCATCTTGTAGCCCCGCTGTGCCAGGACCCGCTGACCTTCTTCGCTTGTCAGCCCGACCACCAATGGCACCCGACCGCCGCCACCAAATCCCCGGAACAGCGTCATCCCCAGTCCGGCAATGACTATAATACCCAGCGGCACAAGCCAAAGTGCCGGGCTGCGCCTCCGTACCCGTGCCGGCTGCGCAACCTCGGTAACTGGTCTCACCTTCGGTTGCGCCGGGGCTGGTGGTGCTGGGACGCTGACAGGCGCCACTGTCGTCCTCTTGGCAGGCTCCGGTTTCGGTGTCGGGGCAGGTTTTGCTTCAGGAGGTGTTTCGGCCGGTCGCGGGGCCTCAGGTTTGACGAATTTCTGCAGCAGTGCTGCCAAGGCATCACGGAATTGGCGGGCATTTTGAAACCGTTCTTCCGGCTTCTTTGCTAGGGCCTTGAGAATTATTTTATCCAGCTCCTTGGGCGTGTCGGCTCGTAGCGAACTGGGTGCTCTTGGTTCCTGGCTGACATGGGCATCCATTATCTCCCGGTTCACCGTGCCGACAAATGGTGGCTGCCCGGTCACCACCTCGAACAGAACCGCGCCCAGAGAGTAGAGGTCCGACCGCTGGTCTAGGCTTCGGCCTTGGACTTTCTCCGGAGACATGTAACGGGGCGTCCCTACCTTGGAAGCACCGTAGTCAATCAACTTGTAGGTCCCGACATTGGTCCGGGCAATCTTGGCAGGCTTTATGTCGCCGTGGAGCAGCCCCTGACTGTGGGCCAGCTCCAGGTCCTCAAGAACCGAAATGAATATCTTGATAATCTCAGGGAAGGCTAAGGGCTGCCTCCCGCGCAGCAGGTCGGCGAGGGTAGAACCTTCTCGGCGCTCTCCGATTGGGGCCTTCTCCATCTGCGTGTGGAATAAGGTTACTGACAACTTTGAATAATGTCAACACTCTGTTCGGGTCGACCTGAGCCCGTCCCATGATTGACTTGCTCCGGGTTTTTCTTATTGTATCCTGTGGCGATGTTTCCGCTGCTTGCGCTCCTTTTCATTGCCCAGCCATCGGACCATGGGCTGCTCACAGTTCGCTCCGAACCGGCCGGCATTGCCATCTATCTGGACGGCGACCTGCTCGGCACTACACCAATTGAGCGGCTGCCGGTCAATGCCGGAACCTACACCGTGACCATTGTCTCAAGCGACAGTCTGGAAGAGCTCTACTGGCAGGCAAGAAATGGCAGGCTCGGCCAAAGGCTTGCAGCTCTCTGGACTCTGGCCAGAATTGATGCCGGGACCGCGCAAGTGGAGATAAAAGCCGGACACGAAACCGCCGTCTTCATCAGCTCCAGGACCATGGCGGCAGCAGCCTCCCGTGCCAAGTTGCTATCCTGTGCCGGGGTCACAGGACTTCTCGGCCTCGGGGTTCTTCTGGGTGTCCTTATCGGCACAGCGCTCAACTGACCATGCAACCGGCCCGCCGCCGACCTATGCTTTCCGCTTTCCGCCCGTCGCCTTCCGCTCTCCGCTTTCCGCTGGGCGGTGGTTGGCGGGTGTTAGTGGTTTGTTTCCTTGTGCTTTTGTTCTTCGGAACCGGTCAGACCGGCCCGACCCAGCGGCTCACCCGGGAGGCCGATTTCTATCACCGGCTGGCGAATAACCTTGTCCAGTGCGACCTCTGCCCGAGACGCTGCGTGATTGCCCAAGGTAAGCGGGGCTTCTGCGGGGTGAGGGAGAATCGGGATGGCCGGCTCTATTCTCTGGTCTATGGCCATCCCTGCTCAATGGGCTATGAGCCGATTGAGAAGGCGCCGTTCTTCCACTTCCTGCCCGGACGGATGCGTATCACCCTGGCAACGGTCGGCTGCAACCAGCGCTGCAAGTACTGCCAGAACTGGGAGATTTCCCAGGCAAGGCCTGAGGAGGTCCCGACACCAGAAGTCTCGCCTCAGGCGGTTGTTGACACCGCGCTGAAGTACCAGGTGCCCATCATCTGCTTCACCTATACCGAGCCCGTTGTCTTCTACGAGTACATGTGCGATATCGCCCGGCTGGCACGACAGAAGGGTATCAAGACCTGCGTCGTCTCTGGAGGCTATGTCAACCCTGAACCGCTGAAGCAACTCTGCCGCCTGGTTGATGCCATCAAGATTGACCTGAAGGGGTTCACCAAGGAGTTCTACCAGGAGGTCTGCGGCTCGACCCTGGAGCCGGTCCTTGAGGCCTGCCGGATTGTTGTCCAGAGCGGCACCCATCTGGAGCTGGTCAATCTGGTTGTACCCTTCTTCAATGACGACTCGGCAACCATTCAGAAGATGTGCCGCTGGGTCAGAGACTCTCTCGGCGCCACCGTTCCCATTCACTTCACCCAGTTCCATCCCGACTACCGGCTCCGGACGAGCCCGCTCACCCCGGTGGCAACCCTGGAACGGGCGATAAGAATTGCCCGGCGGGAAGGGCTGAAGTTCGTCTATATCGGTAATGTGCCGGGACACAGGGACGAGAACACCTTCTGTCCGGGATGTGGCCGCTCTCTTATCCGGCGTCAGGGTTACACCGTTCTTGAAAACAACCTGAAGGATGGCAAGTGCCGCTTCTGCGGTCAGCCGATTCCTGGGGTATGGCGGTGAACTCGCAATCTGCCAATCGCCACCTCCCTCCCGTTGCCACCGTCTGGTTTGCGCCACCGGGAAGGGCACGGGATGCGGTTGGCGCGGCCCTGGAGGTTTCGGGTTTCTTCAGGCAACTGCGGCCCAAGAAGAAGATTGGTATCAAGGTTCACTTCGGTGAGCAGGGCAACGAGAACCACCTCTCACCGGAACTGGTCCGTGCCGCCTCTGTTGCGGTCAGCTATCACAGCCTGCAACCCGTGCTCGTCGAGACCACCGCCCTTTACCGGGGCCGGCGCCAGGAGGCGAAGAGTCATCTCAAGCTGGCGCATGAGCACGGCTTCACCCCGGCCCGGGTCCTGGCGCCGATTGAGATTCTCGATGGCCGCTATGGCGAAAAGTTCTATGAGGTGCCCCTCGACTCCACTCTCGTGCCGGTGGCAAGACTTGCCCATGGTCTGCGCCGCATCCGCTACCTCATCAACCTGGCCCATTTCAAGGGCCACTTTGTCACCGGCTTCGGCGGGGTGATAAAGAACCTGGCGATGGGGCTCGCGGCCAAGGCGGGTAAGCTGGCGATGCACTCCTCATCCAAGCCCTATGTGGAGAGTGACCGCTGCACCAGTTGCGGGACCTGCGTTGACTACTGCCCGCAGGAGGCGATAAGCTTTGTCGGGCATGTTGCCCGGATTGGCCGGAGCTGCACCGGCTGTGGCGGCTGTCTGGCGGTCTGCCCCCATGGAGCAATCAAGGTGAAGTGGAACGAGGCATCGGAGTCGGTTCAACTCAAAATCGTTGACTACTGCCGGGCGGTGGTCAAGGACCGCTGGGTCTTTCACTTCAACTTCTGTCTGAAAATCACCCCGAACTGCGACTGCTACCCCCAGACCGAAAAGCCCTTCATGGAGGATGTCGGGGTCTTTGCCTCATTTGACCCGGTGGCCTGCGAGCAGGCGGCCTATGACCGGGTGGGGCCCAGGCTAAGAAAACTCTATCCCCATCTCAGGCCCGAAATCCTTCTCGAGCGGGCCGAGAGCACCGGCCTCGGAACCAGGCGCTACCAACTGGTAGAGTTGTGAGCACCGCACTTCCTGAAGTCCGGCTGGAAATTTTTGAAGGTCCGATTGAGCTCCTCCTCTACCTGGTGCGCCAGAAGGAGCTGGACATTACGGCGGTGCCCATCGGCCGGCTGACCGAGGACTATCTCAGCTACCTGCGCTCGACTTCGGTCATTGACATGGAGGCGGCTGCCGACTTTCTGGTCATGGCTGCAATCCTAGTGAGACTCAAGGTCCGATACCTCCTGCCCAGACCGGCCGAGGAGGACCTCACAACGCCTACCGTCACGCTGGAACAGATTATCGACCAGTTCCGGAAGTACCAGCGGGTGGCGCAGCTCCTTTCAGCCCGGGAGAAGGAGCGGCGGCAGATGTTTCCCCGGCGGGGCGAGACCCCCCGCTCCAGGCTGGCCGAGGGTGAGGACCTGGTTGTCCTTGCGGCTGCATTCCGCCGGGTGGTGGCACGACTTGTTCCGACCCTGCCCCTCCAGTTTGAGCCGCGCCGGGTGCGCATTGAGGACAAACTGGCCGAACTGAGGCAACTCCTGGCCGAACGGCAGAGGGTTCAGTTTGATGAGGCGGTTGTTGGTCACTCCCTCGCCGAGCTGATTGTCACCTTCATCGCCCTTCTCGAGCTGGTCCGGCTCGGTGAGGTCCGGGTGGAACAGGAGAGTCACTTCGGAGCCATCTGGCTGGAAAGAGGGCCTAGGCGTCAAGGACAAGACGGGAATTAGGCTATGATTATTCTCGGAACCGGATTCGGCTGGATTGAGACTGAGACCGGCCGCTATGAGCACGACATCATCATCTTTCCCGATGACCGACTGGCAAACCGCTACGACCATCTCCAGGGCTCCAACCATCGTTTGAGCCCGGAGGAGGCGGTAATGGTCCTTCAGAGCACCAGCGCCGACCTGGTGGTCGGGACCGGCCAATATGGTGTTGTCGAGATTCCGGCTGAGACCCGGCGCAAACTGGCCGAGCTTGGGGTTCGGCTCCACGCTGCACCCACCCCGCAGGCGGTCGCCATCTACAACCGGCTCAAGCCGCCAAAGTGTGCGGTCATTCATGTGACCTGCTGAAGATGCGCATCTATACCCTCGGCACCGCCCATCGCAAGTCCTATGACTTCACCCGGCTCCTCTACAAGTTCGGCATCCAGGTGGTGTTTGACATCCGAGAGAACCCGCAGGCGGCGGAGGAGCACTTCTGCCGCGGCCCCTTGGAACAGCTCTGCAGCAGCAACGGCGTCAGCTATGTCTATCTGGGTAACGAGCTCGGCCTGTCCCAATCGAAAAGCACCGGTCAGCAGTGGCTCAGGAACGAGGCGGTTCAGCGTGCCGTCGCCCTCATCGCGCAGAAAGTGCCGTTCCGGGTGTGCTGCATCCTGGGTTCCGAGGCGAGCCCGGAGCGCTGTCCCCGGCGGATGCTTGCTGAAGAGTTAGCCCGTCAGGGCATTGAGGTTGTCCACCTTCTGGATGAAAACACGGTTTGGCAACCACGGGTCCAGCCTAAAAGCCGGTCCCGGCCCAGATTTCGGGGTCACCGTGGCTGAACAGGAGCTTATTGAGACGGTCCGCCGGCTCAAGGCGCAGACCGGCGCGGTGATTCTCTGCCACAACTATCAGAACCCGGAAATCTATGAGGTTGCCGACTTCATCGGCGACTCGCTGGAGCTGGCGCAGCAGGCCCGGCAGGCTCAGGCCCGGCTGATTATCTTCTGCGGAGTCCGGTTCATGGCCGAGACGGCAAAACTACTCAACCCCCATGCCCGGGTGGTTCTGGCTGAGCCCCGTGCCGGCTGCCAGATGGCCGACATGATAACGGCGGCGACGCTCCAGCGGCGCAAGTCGGAACTGGCCGCGCAGCACCCATCGCTGGTGACTATCGCCTATGTCAATACCCCGGCCGAGGTGAAGGCCGAATCGGACGTTTGCTGTACATCGGCTAACTGCCTGAAGGTTATCGGCACGGTGCCGCCGGACCGGCCGATTCTCTTTGTTCCCGATGAGAACCTTGCCGCCTATGCAGCCCGCATGACCGGTCGGAATATCATTCCTTGGGAAGGCTTCTGCTATGTCCATGCCCTATTCACACCCGAAGATGTGGCGCGGGCCAGGGCCGAGCATCCCGGGGCAAGGCTCATCGTCCATCCGGAGTGCCGGCCGGAGGTGATTGAGCTGGCCGATGATGTCGCCTCAACCAGCGGGATGCTCCGGCTGGCAAAGGAATATCCAGAGGTGGTTCTGGGAACCGAGGCCGGAATGTGCAACCGGGTGAGGCGGGAATATCCCGGATGTCGCTGCTACCCATTGCGCCGGACCGCACTCTGCCGCAACATGAAGCTCACGACGCTGGATGATGTCCGGCGCAGCCTCCTTGGTGAGGTTGGTGAGATTGTCATCCCTGATGAGATTGCCGGGCGGGCCCGGGCCAGCCTCGAGCGGATGATGGAAATTGGACTCTAGCTCTTAGAGACGTGTATGTGGCCAAGAGATCGTTACCACCCAAGGGGGTAATTCCGGAGCTAATTTTATCAAGGATGAAGGGTGGGAGCAAGGTGAGCCGAAGCGGCAATTTCTGGCCGAGAAGTTTCTGCAAGCGGGCAAACGACGGCTGGAGGTTCATATCTACGCCCTTGTTAGTCTTTTTTGCTCCTTGACCGGCAAGAGCCGGTTGATATATTATTATTTCTAATGCCGTTGCCCCAGGTCATCTTTACGGCTAAGGACCAGACCGAGGCAGTCCTTGTCCCGGGCGGCGAGTTTGTCTTCGGCATCGAGCAGGAACGAGTCTGTGAAATCCTCCGCAGTCTGGGTGAGAAGGAGGACCCAATCTTCAAGGCCGAGCTGCCCCGGAGG
>JBDRUJ010000035.1:337-779 GCA_039801285.1 Caldifarciminota bacterium | reverse complement strand
AATGACTGCTATATTGACAAGTTTCCAGTTACCAACCGGCGCTACACCCTGTTTCTCAAGGCAACTGGGTATCCAGACCCGGATTTTCGGTTGGTCAAGGGCTGGAACGACCCGGATCAGCCGGTCGTCGGTATTTCCTACCGGGATGCCGAGGCGTTCGCCCGCTGGGCTGGCAAGCGGTTGCCCTCCGAGGAGGAGTGGGAGCGGGCCGCGCGCGGGACCGACGAGCGTATCTGGCCCTGGGGTAATGAGTTTCTGCCTCAGCGGTGCAATTCCAAGGAGTGGAATGCCGGCCGGACGACCCGGGTTGACCTCTTCCCAGCCGGGGTGAGTCCGGTTGGTGCCTTTGACATGGTGGGTAATGTCTGGGAGCTGACATCTGGTAACTGGGAGGGTATGGGCAAGGCGATTCGCGGTGGTAGCTATCGGAACAGCGCCGCCT
>JBDRUJ010000035.1:0-307 GCA_039801285.1 Caldifarciminota bacterium | reverse complement strand
GCACGAATCTACGGCCGGCCAGTCGCCTGAAGTTCCTCTCAGCCGCGCGGGCCGGTAATCTCTTCCAGAACCTCCTCCAAAGCCTTGACGAGTCGTTTGTTTTCTTGGGGTAGTCCAGCGGTAACCCGGAGGGCGTTGGGAAACTGGTACTCTTTGACTGTCCGGGTGATGACACCGCGGCGCAGGAGACCTTCAAAGATTTCTTGGGAGTCAATCGCAAAGTTCACAAAGACGAAGTTGGCATAGCTCTCAAGATAGAAGAGCTTCAAGCGCTTGAACTCCTTGTAGAGGAACTGCTTGCTTTTTT
>JBDRUJ010000034.1:0-13855 GCA_039801285.1 Caldifarciminota bacterium | reverse complement strand
CACTGTCAGAGTAACGGCGAAAAAGAGAATCAGGCGGAGACGACGGTCAGTCATTACTAGGCCTCCTTTAGCAACGCTTGGCTGATATTATAACGCAACTGCGATGGCGTCAAGTTGACAAGCAGCCGGCCCCGGAATGCGCAGCTCACTCGGCCGGTGGTCTCTGACACAATCACCGCAACCGCATCGGTAACGGTCGCAATCCCAAGGCCGGCCCGGTGCCTCATACCCAGTTGGCCGTCCTGATAAGTCAAGTCCGACAGCGGCAGGGTGCACCCTGCCGCCACCACCTGACTGCCCGCCACTATCACCGCACCGTCGTGCAGCGGCGATGGCGGAGCAAATAGCGAAACCAGCAGAGGAGCCGAAACTCGGGCTTCAAGCCTTGTCCCGGTATCCGAATACTCTCGCAGTCCAATCTCCCGTTCCAGCACGATTAGTGCCCCGACCTTCCGTTCCTTCAGCTGCACTGCCGCCTCAACCACTTCGTCAATCACCGCCCGGTCAGCTCCTGGCCGGAGCAGAAACCGCAACGGGCCGTATCTCCCGAATCTGGAGAGCAGATTCCTTATCTCCGGTTGAAAGATTATCACGAAGGCCACAATCCAGACCGTTGTCAATGAACTGACAATCAGACCCAGCGCCTTGAAATCCAGCCACCGGGCAATCAATGAGACTGCCACCAGAAACATCAGCGCATACAGCATCCGAATTGCCCGCGTTCCTCTCAAGAAACGAAGAAAGTAGTAAGCAATCAATGCCACAAGGAAAATATCAACGACATCCACCCACCGGAATCTGATGAACGGCACCACCTATTCACCTCCAATCGCATCCGCCAGGCGGAGCGCCCGCAGCGTCGCCTTCACATCATGAACCCGCAGGATGTTAGCACCATTTCTTGCCGCCACCACACAGGCAGCAAGTGTCCCCTCCAGTCGCTCTTCGGCTGGCAAATCGAGCACCTGTCCAATGAACGACTTCCTCGAGGGTCCGACCAGAACCGGCACACCCAGTCCTTTCAACTCCCTGAGCCGGCGCAGAATCTCAAGGTTATGCTGCAGCAGCTTGCCAAATCCTATCCCTGGGTCAACGATCATCTGACCGCGGCTTATCCCTGCCCGCTCGCCACGATTCAGGGTTGCGGCAAGAAAAGAATAAATCTCTGCCATCAGGTTCTGATACCTCGGATTCCGCTGCATCGTCTTTGGACTGCCCTTCATATGCATCACGATGCACGGCACACCGGTTCGGGCAACCAGTTTCGCCATTTTCGGGTCTCCCCTGAACCCGGTGACATCATTCACCATAGCGGCACCCTCGGCCAGTGCGACCCGTGCCACCTCAGCGCTCGATGTGTCAATTGAAATTGGCACCTTCACCCTTGGCACTAGCCGCTTCAGCACCGGCAAGAGCCGAGCCAGTTGCTCTTTGGGCCCAACCGGGCTGGAACCCGGCCTAGTTGACTCAGCCCCAATATCAATGAAGTCGGCGCCGTCTGATGCCAGCGCCACTCCCTGCTCAACCGCACGGTCCGGCTCCAGATACCTCCCACCATCGTAAAACGAATCGGGCGTCACATTCAGGATGCCCATCACATGTGTTCTTTTGCCCAAATCCATCAGCTTGCCCCAAACTCTCACAGTCAAGCTCGGCTTGAGATGACGCTCAACGATTTGCTCAAGCTCCGGGACCAGCCGGGCCACGCACTCCGGCTGCCGCTGCAGACGTCGACAGACCTCTTTCAGTTGCCTTTGGGTTACAAACAGAATCGCGTCGCTTTTGCGCACCCTACCCGAGACAACCCTTCTGTTGACTGCACAGTCGCCGCCGCTTGCCAAGGCAGTCTGCTTCAGGATGTTGGCAGTAGCGGTCGAAAGACCGTCGAGCCTAATCGCCAGGCTCTTCCCCTTCTCGGCAAAGATTTGCCATGCCGCCTTGTCAACGTCAATGTGGGCCAACTCTCGGTTGAGGTCTTGCCGATTGCCAACTGCGAGAATTCGCATGCCCATTTATACCTAAACCCCTAAGCTGTGTCAAACAAGTGTCTCAGCCAGAAACTCATGTCCGCTGCTGCCGGGTAGTCAGGGGATTACAACCGGCGTGGTGGTATCAGGTTGCCCGGGAATAAACTCAACAAGTCTGGTCTCAGTTTCATTATCAATATCTCGGATTTCCACAAGGCGGTGAGGCTGAGCGAGTTCGTAAAGAAGACGGAGCTGCCGCCTGTGCATTCTAATTGACACTTCCCGGCACAATATGTCTCCCAAGGCAGTTTTGGCGAGCTTGGTCCCAAGAATGGTTATCTCCATTGGCAACGTCCTGAACTCAATCGGGATAACAACGGTAATGCGCCAAGAACGCCCTGGTTCAAGAGGGAATGCACGGAGAAGCATCTGAACCATCTCGATGCCAAAGGAATGAGGGCCGAGTCTCAACTCTTTCTCTTCATTCCCTTCGATGGTCTGCTTACGGATAGTTACCCGACGCTCTTCGTACCGGGCCTCGGCATCCGAAACAGCAATCTCGGTCGCCACAGTTCGGTAGGACCAGAGCGGCTTGAAGCTGTAGCGGCGCATGGCAAATACTGTGGAATCAAAGAAGTAGACGTTGGCCGATTCGGTTGCAACCACATTGGTAACAACTAGCGTCGGCAGCCCATCCTCTTCATCAAACTGTAGCAAAATAGTTCGCCGGTAGAGCAAGGAGTCGTTACGAATAACAACGTAACCAGACCGTTCACCATCCTGCCATTCGGGGGGAGTGAGTTCAGGAAGTTGGGTTTTGGGAACCGGGGAACATGCGCCAAAGAGCAATGCGCCGGAAGCAACGAGAACCCCGACTGACGGAATTCGGCTGTCAGCCATGGTTACGGCTTTCCAAAAAGAGTAGCAGTTTTTCCATATCTTCAGGTAGCGCGGAAGTGAACTCCATGTATTGCCGAGTCCGAGGATGGATGAAGCCTAGGCGGATTGCGTGGAGCGCTTGACGCTTTATTATATTGAGGATCGCCCGAAAGGTTGGCAAGTCCTCACGGCGGCTCAGAATATTGGGACTCCGGCCACCGTAATCAGGGTCCCCCACCACCGGATGGCCGATGTGCTGGAGATGAACCCTTATCTGATGAGTCCGTCCAGTCTTGAGCACCAGCCGCAAGTAGGTGCAAAGTGTGTAGCGCCGGAGAACCTGGTAGCTGGTAATCGCAGTCCGGGCACTGAATGGTGTAACTGCCATCTTCATCCGGTCAAGGACGTGTCGGCCGATTGGTGCATCAATTGTTCCCTCATCTAGCTCAAAATCACCCCAAGCAAAGGCGGCGTACTCCCGGACCACAGTTCGGTGTTCAATCTGATGTCCGAGAAAGCGGAGCGCCCGGTCGGTCTTGGCAAACATCAAAAGACCCGTAGTGTCCTTGTCAAGGCGATGAACCACCCCGGGACGAGATGCGGAGTCCTGGCGCATGGGCAGGCTCCGGCAGTGATAAAGCAGACCATTGACCAGGGTATGGTCGCGGTTACCGCGGGCCGGATGGACCACGACACCAGCCGGCTTGTCCAGCACAATGACGTCATCATCCTCATAGACGATATTCAATTCCATCGGCTGCGGTTCAATTGGAATCTCCTGCTCTAGTTCGAACCGGGCGGTGATTTCATCTCCGGGGCGAATCCGATATGAGGGCTTGCTGGACTGGCCGTTGACCAAGACCTTGCCTTCAGTGACCAGTCGGGCGGCCTGGGTTCTGGATACGCCGATGCCCGAAAGAACCAGGTACATATCCAGTCGCTTACCGGCAAGGCGCTGGGATGCGGTCCGGTTAAATTGAACCGTCATCTTCGGCAGGTTCCAACCTGAGCCAGTAGTCGTTTTCGGCGATTCTAGCTGGAAAACCATCTTATTCTCCGAGGGCTTCATGTTGTATTCTGATGAGCTCATTGATTGCTACCGACGCATTCTGGAAGAGTCTGCTGAAATCATCGAATGTGAACGGCTGTCTTTCCGCGGTAACCTGAATCTCGACAATCCGCCCACTCTCGGTTATAACAAGGTTCATGTCTATCTCAGCACGAGAGTCTTCCTCATATACCATGTCAAGAACCGCCTGGCCTTCAACCAGACCGGCACTCACCGCTGCTACATGCTCAATTATCGGGTTGGTCGAAATCTCGGCAGTTGCCAATAGTTTCTGGACCGCCTGTTTCAACGCACAGAAACCAGCGGTTACTGCAATCGTCCTCGTCCCCCCATCAGCCTGAATCACATCGCAATCAACAATAATCTGTCGTTCAGCCAAGGCCGCTAGGTTACATACTGCGCGCAATGACCGGCCGATGAACCGCCTGATTTCTGCTGAACGGCCCCGTGGGTGCAGGGTCTCGCGTGGAGTCCGCTGGGGGCCGGCAGCGGGAAGCAACGCATATTCAGCGGTAATCCATCCCTGACCTGAACCAATAAGCCAGGCCGGCAGCCGGCGTTCGATAGTTGCGGCACACAGGACCCAGGTGTTTCCGGCCCGAGCCAGACAGGAGCCATCGGCATAATTCAGATAGCCGGTCTCAAGAATTAGGGGCCGTAATTCGTGGGGACTGCGGCCATCGGGACGCACTAGATTCATTCACTTCCTCCCGGGCTTGCTAACATCACTTCTTCCAAAGGTTCACCCAGAAAACGCGCCGCAACAACTGGAAAGTTCGGAACAAGGTCGGAGAGATAAAACCGGTGCCGCCCCGGCCCACCAGGGTTCAACAGGCCCAGTTCCCGCAAAAGCCTTTCAACAGTCGCAGCGGTTTCGACTGCCGGGTCAATCAGCTGCACTTTTGGTCCGAGCACCCTGGAGATAACCGGCGCAAGCAACGGAAAGTGGGTGCAGCCCAAGAGGAGCGCATCAACACAATCCTCAGTCATTCCCGAAAGGTAATGGCGAACCACGCCCTCGGCAACTTCATTATCCAGCCACCCCTCCTCGACCAGCGGCACGAACAACGGTGTTGGCTTGGCGATAATCTCAATCTTCTGCGTCAGTGCGCGGATGGCCCGTTCGTAGGCTTTGGCGGTGATGGTTGCCATCGTGCCAATCACCGCAACCCGACCGGTCTTCGTAGCAGCAACAACCGCTCGGGCACCAGGCTCAATCACTCCAACAACCGGAACCGGCAACCGGCGTGAAAGCTCGGACAGTGCAACCGAAGTGGCAGAATGGCACGCCACCACTACCATCTTGACTCCCCGTTGGACAAGAAAGTCACCGTCCTGAAGTGCAAATCGGGTAATGGTTTCAGCCGACTTGGTCCCATAAGGCAGCCGCGCCGTATCGCCAAAATAGACAATGCTTTCCTGAGGAAGCCGGGAACGCAGCTCCCGCACCACTGTCAGACCGCCGACACCGGAGTCAAAGACACCGATTGGCCGAGAACTGTCCATTCAGCCTCCTCTAACGGCTGTCTGCCGTCCGGCGGTTGTTGCCGTTGATTCTCTGCTCGAACTGGCGGGCAAAGGCAACCACCCCTTCGCAGATGCACTGAGCCAGTCGCTCACGGTGCTCAGGTTTCCGCAACAGCTTCTCCTCGGACTTGTTGGAAAGGTAGCCACACTCCAGAAGCACCGCCGGCATGAAGGTATTACGGAGGACATAGAAGTTTGCCTGCCGCACACCCCGGTCGCCGACCCTTCCGTTTCTGACAACTGCCTCCTGAATAGCCGCAGCCAACTGACTGGACTCGAAGAGAAACTCGTTCTGAGCCATATCGGCAAGAATCAGCTCAAGCGCATCCTTCTTGCTGTCTGCCGGCAGGTCGAACTCCAGCGCCGCATTCTCCCGGGCCGCAACCGCCCTTTCCCAGTCGGTCTTCGCCTCGGAGAGAAAGTAACTTTCAAACCCGTTGGCCAGGCGATTCTCTGCCCAGTTGGCGTGGATACTGATGAACAGGTCGGCCTTGATGTCTCTAGCCATCTTTGACCGGTCGGCCAAAGACTGGTACCGGTCGGTATCATGAGTCACCACCACTTCGAACCCCTTTGCCCGGAGTTTCTTGGCAAGCCGGAGGGCAATATCCAGCACAATCGTCTTCTCCTGAGTTCCCAATCGGCCCAGGGCACCGGGGTCCGGTCCGCCATGGCCCGGGTCAAGAAGAATCTTGGTCACCCGGCGCAGGGGTCTGGGCCAGACCAGCACGTCAACCCCGCGCTCGGTCTGCAGGACCCGCTGCGCTGCGGGCTGCCGGAACATCATGTGAAGTGTCGTGCCGATTGCTGTATCAACCGTTATCCGCTGAACCAGCCGGCTGCCGCTCGTGAGCGAGAAAAGCGCGAGTTGCTGTCGGAAGCTTGAATCACAGCGGCAGGCCAATGTCACGAGGTACTCAAGCGATGACCGTGACCGTTCTGTGAAGGAAATGGTGTTGTCACGGCCCGCGCCTTCTGTCTTCAGGCTCAGCACAAGGGTATCACCCCGCTGGCTCGTCTCCAGCCTTCTGAGGATTGGCACCCGCTCCTCGGGCACAATAGCCGTCAGCACCGCCACCGGCACAAACAACTGCTCCTCTTCCAGAAGCGGCACAACCGGCAACTCCAGACGGCGGCCATCACTCAGAACGACCGCACTGTCGGTCATGAAGACAAACTCGCGTGGCCCGGCAAGCGACTCTCCAGGCAGAACCACGATGAATCGGTTCCCTACCTGCCAGAAACGACCGGAAAGGACCTGAACCAGATGGTGCAATCCCACATATTCGATGCCGGAGACCTTCCGCGTCGGAATCTGAACCCCTGCCACATCAACCGTGTTCAGCCGACCGGCATCCTGGGTCTTTGGCGACTTAGCCACGCCGCTTGTGAGAATACAACTGATGGTGAGCAGTAGGCGGCTTAGGGGAAACAACCGGCAAATCACCATCTACCCCGCTGTTCCAGACGCATATCCCGCTCCAATGCCCGGCGCTTCAGCTCTTCACGCCGGTCGAGAAGTTTCTTGCCCCGGCACAGCCCCAGCTCCACCTTTACCCAGCCCCGGTCATTGATATAGAGACGCAAGGGAATCAGGGTCCACCCGCGCAGTGTCGTTTTGCCGAACAGCCGTCTGATTTCATCCTTATGGAGCAACAGCCGGCGGCGCCGTTTCGGCTCCTGATTGAATACATTACCCTGACGATAGGGTGCGATGTGGACCCCGTAGAGATATGCCTGCTCACCCTCAATCGCTGCATACCCCTCATCCAACGAACCGCCGCCCTCACGCAGGGACTTCACCTCGGTTCCGGCAAGCTCGATACCGGCTTCTACCTTTTCGAGGATAGTGTAGTCGCGCAACGCCTTGCGATTGGTTGCCAGGACCTTCATAGATTGAGATTATACGGCTGCCATTTGGCCAGTCAACGCTCTGTTTAGCCGTTCCAAGACCAATTGGCCATCTACGACTATATTGGTCAGAAAGTTGGGGTATCGAATTTGGAATACAAGTTGCGATTGGCAGTTGGCGCGACAGCCGCTGTATCCGGGTGTAGATGTCCAGCGATAATGTCACAGCGTCCTTGCCCAGGGAATATGTCGGTCCTCACAGCAGGTGTGAGAACTGAAGCTGAACTGGTTCCATAAGGGATTCATCAAGATATCATTGCCTGCGAGCATCTAAAACTCTCATTTCGAGCGAGCCGGAGCTCGAGTGGCGAAATCCCTTACCTGAGGCTAATGGATTGCTCGGCTTTACTGAAAATGGCGGCTCAGGAAGTCACGGGCAAAGTATAAATATATTTATACCTGATGTTATTGGGGCTTTTCGTGTTATCTTCCGTTGTTTCGTAACTTGGCAGAAATGTCAAATTTTTCGGGTAGCCATTTACCCCTTCGCCTGGGAGGCGGCATCGGGTTCGGTTTCTCTTTTGGCTTCAGCAATGGCTTGAGCGCCAGCCTCAGAAGAGGCTTCGCAATCAGCCTTCTCCTCTCACTCGGGCGCAGCTTTCAAGCCCGCCTCAGGCCCGGTCTCCAATTCGGCGACGAAGACCATCTCTCAATCTGGTTGCAACTCAGCCTCAGGTCCGACCTCTCAGTCGGCTTCTAGGACCGCCTATAGCCCTCTCTCTGAAGTGGCTTCGGTCTTCGCCTCGAGGCCGGTTCTCGAGCCGGTCGAGAATCAGCCGCTTGGGTTTCCCAGCCCTCGGCGCGTAGGAGATGTGGTCTGCCAGCCGTTCGGCGACATCCTCTGCCCTTGCCGCATCCGAGGCGAAGACCTCGGCTACAATCTCTCCTGTCCCAACCCGGTCACCGGTCTTTCTGTGGAAAATAAAACCGGCGCTGTGGTCAATCCTGGAATCGAGGCTTGTCCGGCCAATGCCCAGTTCAACACCAAGAAGTCCGACCCGCCGGGCATAGAGCTGACTAACCAGGTCCTGCCGCAGAATCTCGCCCAGAAACCGCCGCAGCGCATCCCGCATCGGCCGCCGGAGCGCCTCTGCCTTCATCGTCCTGAAAGTAGTCCTTGACCTCCTGCCAACATTGTGCCTTGTCGGCACGCTACGCATCGACGGACTCTTTCCGAGTCAGACCTGAATAATCGGGCATGGTGTATTCTTCTTTCGTTTAGACTTTTTAGCTTTCCATCTTCTAAGAGGATAACACCAAGCCCCTCGCTTCTCAAATGGACACACAAGATTTTATATACTACCGGAGATTTGTTATATTTGACATCACCTGCCATCTATATGATATAATTGTATATGGAAATGCCAGGAATACCTGAATCATCCTCTTCAGAGGAATTGCCCATCTACCGGCGACCGATACTCCTGATTCCACTGGTGCTGGTCATGCTGGCTACGTTGGCCTTTGCCGTTCTAGTGGTAGTGAGGAATGTTCACCGCGTGACCGTCGGGCCTTCCCCAGTGCCCCATTATGATATTCCAGAGGAGATTTCGCTGGAACGGTTTCGTAATAAGATTGGCATCTTGTTCCGGAAGTTGGACGTCCGCTATGAGAAAAACCGGCAGTTGGTCACGACTTTCACTCCCGAGTTGGATTCTTTTGCGAAGATTTGCGACTCCGGGTTCAGTCATATCGGCCACCTTATCGCGGTTTTTGACAGTCTGGAGGACCTGAGACAAAAAAGGGCGCTTTCGGACACTATCAAAAGGGCCTATTCCAAGCTCAGAGAAAATGTCAACCAATTCGTGAAAAAGGTTGAATCGGCAGCACCCGAACCGAGCCTGGATTCGCTCGACCGGGAATTCGAGGAGCTCCAGGGAGATTAGGGTGAAGCTAAATTGCGGCTAGCAAACTGCGAAATGCCCGGTTTGCAGTCTGCTCTTCCCGATGACCAAGGGGTCTGGCGCATTGCGGTCTGCAAGACGACTGGCGACCCGGAGGCCAGGAGTTTAGAGGCTGTTGCCCAAGACCTGGGTATCACCAACATCGGTCCGGTTCGCATTACCAGAGTATTCTATCTTGAGGGCTTATTGCAGGAAACTGATGTCCAACGGATGGCCCAGGAGTTGTTCTGCGACCCGGTCTGCGAAACGGCAAAGGTTACCGGCTTTCAGTCATCGGCTATCAACACTCAGCAGCTTGAGGTGTTCTACAATCCCGGTGTGATGGACCCGAGTGTCGCCGCAATCCTTAGGGCACTTGAAGACATGGGATTTCCCCACTGTCGGGTTCGCACCAGCCGGGCATATGAGTTCGGACGCCGACTCAGCGAAGGAGAGGAGAATCTTCTAGTCAAAGAGCTGCTCATAAATCCTCTGATTCAGCATCGTGCAACCTGCGGGGAAAGAGTCTTTGCCCAACCAACACCCTACCAGTTCCGGCAACAGATAATCAGTCTCAGGGGCAAAAGTGATGGTGAGCTGAAAAAAATTTCAGAACAGGGCCTCCTGGCACTGAGTCTGGAAGAGATGCGCGCGCTGAAAGATTACTACGAAAGGCTCGGCCGCGATCCGACCGATGTCGAACTTGAGACCTTTGCCCAGACTTGGTCTGAGCACTGTCAGCACAAGACCTTCCGGGGCGAAATTTGCTACAACGACCAACTCATCAAAAACCTCCTGAAGAGCACAATTTTCAGAGTAACTGAGGAACTGGCTCCAAGTTGGGTGCTGTCGGCATTCCATGACAATTCCGGAGTGATAGAGTTCGATAGCGACTACGGCATTACCTTCAAGGTAGAGACCCACAATCACCCTTCTGCTTTAGAGCCTTATGGCGGAGCCGCAACTGGCATCGGCGGGGTAATCAGAGACTGCCTGGGCACCGGACTAGGTGCAAAGCCTATCCTGAACACTGATGTCTTCTGCTTCGGCTACATCACAACCGAACCCGAAGATGTACCTAAGGGAGTCCTTCATCCTAAACGAGTGATGAAAGGAGTTGTCGCTGGAGTCCGGGACTACGGCAATCGGATGGGGATTCCCACTGCCAATGGTGCAGTTTACTTCGACCAGGGGTTCATTGGGAACCCCCTGGTCTTTTGTGGAACCATGGGTCTGATACCCAAGAAAAAGTTGAAGAAACGAGTACGCAAAGGACAGCTGATTATCCTGCTCGGGGGCCGAACCGGCCGGGACGGAATTCACGGCGTAACCTTTGCCTCACTGGAACTGAACAAGGATAGCACGATGGCCTCATCCGCAGTTCAGATAGGAAACCCCATTGAGGAAAAGAAACTCGCCGACCTAGTTTTGGCTGCCAGGGAACAGAGGCTATTCAGCGCCATCACCGACTGCGGCGGCGGCGGCCTCTCAAGTGCGGTCGGCGAATTGGCCAAAAATCATGGCTGTGAGGTGTGGCTGGAGCGTGTGCCCTTGAAATACCCTGGGCTGACACCGGCAGAAATCTGGATTTCTGAGGCGCAGGAACGGATGGTTGTCTTCACCGAACCGGAAAGGGCCGAAGAACTCCTGACCCTTGCCCGGGAGCACGACGTCGAGGCGACAGTTATTGGCCAAGTGACCAACACGAAGCGACTGGTCTTGAAGTTCCAGAATAGAATTGTCGGCGACATTGAAATGCGTTTTCTTCATCACGGCTGGCAGGTGGCAAGGCGTAATGCAACTTGGCGCAGGCCCGATACGCCGGAGGGGTTTGTTCGACCCGGGCAGGACCTGAATCGAATACTGCTAAAGCTCTTGCAGTCACCGAATATTGCCAGTAAGGAATGGATAACCAGACAGTACGACCATGAGGTTCAGGCAGGTAGCGGAATGAAGCCCTTCTCTGGACAAAATAATTCCGGACCGACCGATGCCTGCGTCGTCCTGCCGCTTTTCGATTCCCGACGAGCAGTAGTGGTCGGGTGCGGCCTCTGCCCCCGCTACAGTCTTGTTGACCCCTACTGGATGGCCGCATCGGCAATTGATGAAGCGCTCCGCAACTGCATCGCCGCCGGTGGCAATATCGAACGCACCGCACTGCTTGACAACTTCTGCTGGGGTAGTCCGGACCGACCGGAAACTCTTGGTGGTCTTGTCCGTGCGGCCCAGGCATGCTATGACATTGCAAAAGGATACCGGGTGCCGTTCATCTCGGGAAAAGACTCGCTCTACAACGAGTTCAAGACTGAAGAAGGTCAAGTGCTTCCGATACCAGGAACTCTGCTTATCTCGGCGGTAAGCATTATCCCAGATGTGGGTCGGACCGTCACCCCTGATTTCAAAGAGGCCGGGTCACTTCTATTCCTTGTTGGCGAAACCTTTGAAGAGCTTGGGGGCAGCGAATACCTGAGACTACATCAGGGGCTGGGTAGCGAAGTCCCCAAAGTTGACGCACGGCGCGGCCGCAGACTCATGAAGGCTCTCGGCAAGGCGATTCACCAGGGTCTGGTCAGAGCCTGTCATGACCTCTCTGAGGGTGGGTTGGGCGTCGCGCTGGCCGAGATGGGCCTTGGCTCTGGTCTAGGCTGCACCATTTCCCTCAAAAAGGTTCCTGGTGCACATCGCTTCCGCCGCGACGACCTTTTGCTCTTCAGCGAATCCAACACCAGGTTCCTCTGTGAAGTTCCGGCTGCCCAACGTTCGGCCTTTGAACAGCTGCTGCACAACATTCCCCACGGTTTGATTGGCCGGACCCATGACGAACCGAGGCTGAATATCATCGGACTACACGGTAAAGAAGTTGTGCGGCTCGACTTACACCAAGCGCTCAAGGCCTGGCGCAATGCCTTGACCCGAAGACTCTAAAAGACCCTCTATCCTCTATTCCAAGTCCTGGTCAATGAACGGGTCAATCTTGGGAGACTTCTGCATTACCCGCATCAGTTCGTCATTGAACACCTTGGCCGGATAATAACCAAACACCTTCAGGATATGGTTCTTGGCAATGACCTCAAGGACCAGGGCAAGATTCTTGCCAGGCAGAACTGGAATCGTAACTTGAGGGATGCGCACACCCAGAATCTCCGAGTGCTTCTCCTCCAGCCCGACCCTTTCTGTCTCCATGCCCGGCCGCCATTGAACCAACCTCACCTCCACCTCAATACGTTTCTGAACCCTGATGGCCCTGATGCCATATAGACTGTAAACATCAACGAGCCCTACGCCCCGAACCTCAATGTGATGGCCGAGCAGCGGCGACTTGGCCGCCGAATAACCCATGAGGATACCGGTGCCCCGACGCAGGACCCGGACCGCATCATCGGCCACAAGCCTGTGGCCCCGGTCAACAAGGTCGAGGGCACACTCGCTCTTACCGATGCCTGACTCGCCGGTGATGAGCAGCCCGACGCCGAAGACATCAACCAAGTTACCATGAATCTGGATTTCGGGCGCTAGTCGGTAATCGAGATAGGCACTGAGCAAATGGATAAAGGGAGTCGTATCGAGCGGGGTCCGCAAAACAGGGGTCGAGGTCCGTTCGGCTTCAATTGACCAGACCCTGGGTAGGTTTAGATTCTTAGTGACGATTATGCACGGCGGTCCCAGTTTGAATAGCCGGGTCACCGCCTCTCGGCCCTCGTCAGGTGTCAGGGTGGCAAGATAGGACAGTTCGGTGCTGCCGACAATCTGGATGCGTTCTTTCAGAAATACGCCGGTCCAGCCCGCCAAGGCCATGCCAGGCCGGTTGATGTCTGGAGTGACAATGAACTGTTTTTCTAGCCCATTTGTGCCCGCGACCGTCTCAAGCCGCCACTCTTCCTTCTTCTCACTAAACAGAGCAGCAACCGTTATCCTCTTGTGCCCCAGTAGCGCTCTCCGATTCACCGTTTCGGAATGAGAGCAGACGCTCTTCCTCGGTTTTGCCATGGGCTAACGGTTACGGCCCAGTCGCTTACGGTCGCGCAGTTTCCCTTCGTACCTCTGGAGCTGATGAAGCAGCTTTTCTGCTAAGTCGTTCACCGCAAAGTACAGGTCGGTACCCCGGCCTTTTGCCGTAATGACCGTGTGGTTCAGATGGATTCGACCTTCGGCGATATCGGAAGCCCGGTCCTTGAATAAAACAATTTCACCTTCAACAATATGGCGGTTGAACTTTGCCAACTTCTTGAAACGGGTGTTGATGTGTGCCCGGAGATGCGGGGTAATATCGATGTGGCGTGCGGTCAGATTGAGATTCATTGCTTCCTCCAATAGTTTTGCCCACTGGATATTTTTTCCATCTAACTGATAATCATAGACAGTAATGGTTCAGAGTCAAGTCAGTCAGACATCCCTCCGGCCTTCAAGGGCCCGGGTGATGGTCTCGATGTCGGCAAGACCGAGGTCTGACCCCACCGGCAGACCACGGGCAATTCTCGTAACCCGGACTCCCGTTGACTTGAGATGCCGGGCAAGATAAGCAGCCGTCGCCTCACCTTCAACCGTCGGATTGGTGGCCAGTATTACCTCATGGATACCCTCGTTAGGAATCCGGGTAAGCAGTTCTCTGATGTGCAGCT
>JBDRUJ010000033.1:0-14021 GCA_039801285.1 Caldifarciminota bacterium | reverse complement strand
GTGAGCACAGCGATTTCGGGGGTCTCATGCCTGCGGCCTAATATATACGCCCCATCTGTCGTAACACCGTAAGAGAAGTTCCCTAAAGCCGGTCGTGGACAAGAGTTAGATGCGTCGGTTATTTCCTTGCGGTTGAAGAAAGGAACGAATCCCTCAGGCCATTCTTGCTTCACTGCGAACCTCACAGTATCAATATCAAGCGCAAACAGATGGGCGGGCGAAAAGCATACGACGTGTCCTTGGTAAACAAATGGACCGGCAATGTTTTCACTACTGCCTGGTAAATCGAAAGACCACACATCATTGGTGTTCAGACTTAACCGCACTAGCTTGAATTGGCGCTTATCCTGCGCTAGCAAGTAAACATTGTCCCCATCGCAACATAGCCCGGCAAACCGTTCGTCAACATCGGCAAGAAAAATCTCTGACTCCCTTGCGGTATGGAGTGTTTCTCTTTCCCCAGTCACAAGGTTTATGGTTATAACTTCCACTTTACTGGCGACCACTGCGATTGGAATCGTGCCTTTTTCGGAAGATTTTTTTTCTGTTATCAATAATGGACTCTTGGAAAACTTCTCACCCAGCCCATTAATAACCATAGGTGCATTATCGCGAACTGACATGCGATAGAGCGTGCCGGTGCCGGTAAGAAACCACAAATAAAAGGCGTAGGATACCGGGCCCCACCATAACTTCTCATCTCTATTCTGAGGGATAACTTTTTTGGGACGATTCGCATCCTTGGGTAACGCACTAAGTATGAATTCATGCCGATGCTTAGGCAACTCTTTGCCACAGTAATGGCAATATTGGGCCAAAGCGCGGTTCGGAGCTTTACACTTTGAGTTTACGCAGCTCACAAGCGGCTGGTTGCACTTGGGACAGAAAGCAATTCCTTGTTCACCGATGGGGACGGTGCCACTGCAGTCCAGATAAGGACAGGAAATACCGTTTTCCACTTCGAGCAATTTCACCGCCAACAACCAGTAGCAGAACGTATCATCATAACTCTATTGTAAAAAGCCTCTGCTATCGCAATATATCGAATTATATTACCTTCAAGTTCGTTGTCAACAAAAAACTTTGCCTCATCAGGTATCTCCGAGCCGACCGAACGACTAAGGCCTTAATCAACGAGGAGGTGGTTAGTACCGGGTACTACCGTTTCTGCCAACAACACCAGGGTTGACCTAATTCGAGCTATTATTCTCAATCGCATAGTGGCCCTCTCTGGCACTTACACCTTGAGCAGATTTTCCAGCTCAGCATACCCAATAGCGAGCAGACTTCGGGAACAAACAGGGAGAAGGGATAGCGTCCGTGATTTCACCCGGGCTGTTAGCAACCAGCTCAACACCGGGCTGAATACATAGCTGGGTTGGGTAATCACAGCACCGTTCAACCTGCATATGGCAACTAAACTGACTCTTGAACTCAAGTGTTCCCTATATCGGGACTTGGACAACTAACTCATAACTCAATTCAACTCTGAAGTCTAACATCAAGTGAATACAGGTCTTAGCCCAGCGATGACAGCCATTTTGTAATCGGGTCTGAACACCGGACTCACCTGGGGAGTGATTCCCTTGATGGAGGGTAAATATCATAACCCCTTGTATATCAAGTAGTTATCATATAGATTCTATCCGATTTTAGTTGGTGTAAATTCCCAAATTCACCACGTTGGTCTCGTCATAAGGTATGGCTGCCTGGCGGCTATTTCTCTCTAAAGGACAACACCTCTTCCAGTGCGCTCCTCAGAGCACCTGTTGCCAGTTCCGAGCTCATGCTAAACTCACCTTGACATCAACCGGTTGGCATATATAATCGGCGTAGGCAATAGGATGAATGAAGAGAGAACGGCTCCCGTCCCAGGTGAGGAGCTATCCCAGGAGAGCCGAGTGCTGGCCGCGATTGGCTACCTCCCAATCCTGTTCTTGGTGCCACTTATGGCACGGCGGGATGACCCGTTCTGTCGTTTCCACGGCGTGCAAAGCCTGGTTCTGTTTGGAGCGTTGCTCCTGCTCTGGATTTCCATAAACATCATGGACTTTCTGTTTGGGAGAATCATGGGCAGTCTGTTCCTTATCGGTTTCATTTTCAAGCTGATTGCTTGGATTATCCATAACATTGGCGGACCAGTAGTTTCGCTGGCATATATTGCACTGGTAATCGCTGGTATTGTTCAAGCAGCTGCCGGTCAGTATTGGCGCGTCCCCTTTTTGGGGAGATATGTTGAAAGGCTGCACACTTAGTGAGGACAAACATAGGAGGCAATGATGGCTGACGAAGTACCCACCACTCAGACCTCGCCGGCAGGAGCCGGTGACGACGTCGAGAAGGGAAAAGGCATGGCCTGGTTATCGTACCTGTGGATTCTATGGCTGGTGCCGCTGCTGGCAATGAAGGATAACGCCTTCTGCAAGTTCCATGTCAAGCAGGGCATTATTCTGTCCATCCTGGCTGTGGCAGTCTGGATAATAGGATGGATTCCAATCATCGGCTGGCTGATTGATTTCGTAGTCTATGTGTACATCGTGGTAATGGCCATCATGGGCATCATCAACGCAGCCAGTGGCAAGTACTGGAAGATGCCCATACTGGGAGGACTAGCCGCCTCCTGGTTCAAGTTCTAGAAGTAGTAAGGGTCAAGCACCAGCACTGCCCAGTTAGGGCGGCGCTCCTTTTCGACCCAGACAGGGCGGTCCAGGTCCCCGTTTATTATTCCGATAAGGAACATTATGTAAACTATACTCGGTTCGACTTGGTTGATGGCCTGGCGGCTGTCGTCTAGGCCCCCTTGCCCCTACACGACCCCCTTATATACTTCTAAGAGTTTAGTTGCGGCTGATGACCAGAGAAAGTTGGCACGGATGTGCTCGCGCAGCTCGGTGCCTCTCGGTTTTGCCAGTGATTGCCTTATTGCCTTTAGGATTGACTCTTCGGAGAACGGGTCGAGATAGGTTGCAAACTCCCCGAAGTACTCCACTGTCCCGCCAAACCTGGTGATACATACCTTTGCTCCTGCCAGGCCGGCTTCGAGCGCGGCTAGGCCTGGGGTTTCATAAAAAGACGGCAGGACCAGGGTATCGCATGCGGCATATGCCGATTCGAGTAAGGGTGAGTCAGGTGGCAGACCGGGAATGAGCTTGATATTTTCGCTTCGGGCAATGACAGCCTGACACTGCGCGCCATATTCATTCGCCACCACCGGCCCTATCAAAACTGCCGGAAGACGGGTCTTTTCCAAAACCTTCAAAAGAGGTAGAAGGTTCTTTCGACCCCAGCCGATGTGACCTGCATAGAGGATAAAACCCTTTGTGCCGAACTCCTTTATCCAGGCATCGGGTCGAGCATGGTAAAACCGCTCTTCAACACCATTCGGGAGGTGTCGGATACGCCCTTCCGGGATACCGAATGCCTTTATCAGCATATCGGCCTCGGCTTGGGTATTGGGCAGAACAATATCGGCCATATCGCAGAGTTCCTTGCAGAAGACATGTTCGGTCCAAAACCCGCCCCGCTTTCGTAACCTCATCGCCATCCCTACTGTTGCCGCAACCCGCGCCGGATTATGCCTAGAGAAGAAGACCGGTGTCACCGCCAGTTTCATGCCCAGGCTCTTGATTGCTCTACCAAGATGATATGTTCCGACATGAGCACCAAAGAGATGGAAGAGCTGAAACTCATCCAGCCGGTAACGTTTCCAGGGGTCAAACAGTTCAACCTCGACACCGAGTCTCGCGAGTTCTCTTGCCAGGCTGCGCATCTGGACCTCTACCCCGCCGCTGAGAACCGTTATCGCTGAGAATGAGCCGAATAGGATTTTCATCCCAATCACTATAACACAAGGCTATTTGGGCTGCAACTTTTTCTGAAGAGAACGAATCATCTCGTGGCCAATGAGTCGCCATGTCGCCTTCCGTAGTTTGCGCAGCCCTTCGCCGAACAGCACCGGTTCAGGCAAGGGGCGCCAGGTCACTCCTTTCAGGTCCAGGCGACTCGTCTGAAGTGGCATTTGGGCAAACCGGCCCTCCAGCTCAATCGTTATAAAGGTATCTGGTGCCGGAGTTTCGACCGTAATCTCTACTAGGTTCGAAGCAGCTTGAGCCGCATATTTGACCTGTTCCCGAAGTTGCCACCAGCGGGCAAATTCGGTCATGGTCGTCTGGCCGCCGCACCTTTCAATCCCGTAGCGGAAGAGTCTTTCGAACAACTCCGGAAATTGGGCAATTCTATGGGGATGGTCGTAGAGAAAGCATGGCTCCAGACGGGCGAGTTGCAGTTCGATGACGTCCTGGAAATACTCAAAAATCTGGTTTTCGTCTGCCCCTGCCCGAAGCAGTCGGCCAACACAGATTGGGTGCACCGGCACCTGCAGGACCCGGCTCAATCCCCTATCGGTTACCGGCCGACTCGGCAGGTCGTCGTAGCCGTAGCAGAACTCCGAAGAGAAGAGGAAACCAAGCTGGTCAAAGACGGTATCCAACGCCCGGTTCCATTCGCCAAACGGCGCGGCAACGCCCCTGAGTTGGTAGCCGGCGGCTATCATGACCTCCCGGCCCTTCACAAAATTGGTGAGATTCCTCTGGTACTCTTTATAAACAACATGCTTGTGACAGTGAAGCTGAACATCCTGCCCATCGAGAAGCGGCTTGAGAAACGAAAGAAATTGGCCATGGGCGCCGGTATTGATGAACCAGCTAGCCCTGAGTCCGGCATTTTTGACAATCTTTGCCGTAGCCTCAAGTTGTGCATAAGGCCCGAAATCGGTATCAATGCGGAATCCGAATATGCCGCGATTCAGGGCCGGGACATAGGACAAATGGATATAGGGAACGCCTTGGGTGGCTAAAAGAAGGCGCAGTGAGTTGACCACCAGCCGTCGCACCTCTCCCCTACTCACCGCCGATACCACCTCATAAGGAAACCGACCGTTTTCGGCATAAAACCGCTTAGGTGCACAGGTGTGTCGGGAGAGCACTGAAGATGGCTCAAAGGGCAGAATGAGGCAGTGGCCAGCTCCCATCCTGTGAATCAAAGGAAACGGCCGGCCGGCAAGTAACCAGCCTCTGGTCCTCAGGTCAATGAGGCCGATATTGCGAAATAGCGGTGAGGCCTCAGGCAGTATATGGTCAAGCCGCCTTCGCGGACCGACCAGCTCAGGCACCACCGTCGCGGCACAGCCGGCACCGGCCAGAAATGTCCCGCCTTCTTCAATCCATTTTCGCACTAGCCCTGCTGCCGTTTTGTCAACCGGCCTGTCGAGAACAAGAACCTTCAGGCCTGTCAGGTTCCCTGCCGCACCGGTTCGAAACGGAACACCTTCCTGAATCAACAGTTGGCGCCAGTAAATGTCGTTACCCCAGAGGCCAATCATGGTAGCAGTCGCCGGTAAAGTTCCAGAAGTCTCGCTTCAGCCCGAGTCCAGTTGAAACGGTCCAGGACCGCTTGACGACCGGCAAGACCACGACGGATTGCTTCTTTAGGGTCGTTTAGGACCTCAAACATCGCATGGGCAATCTGCTCAGGGCTCGTCGGGTCAACAAGCCAGCCGCACTTGGTCTCATTCACAACACTGGCCATCTCAGGGAAATTGCTGGCAATAACTGCTAATCCACTCCCCATGAACTCAAAGAGCTTGTTGGGAAGACCGGTCCGGTCATTACCCCGCTCGGGCTGGAGCAGAACAACTCCAGCAAGGCATGGGGTCAGCGAAGCAAACATCCGGTCGTAGGACAACCAGCCTGTGAACTCGATGTTGGCAGTGATGCCGGTCTGCCGAATGAACTCTCTTGACCGCCACTCGATAGTGTCCCGCGGGTCGAAATGGCCAATTGTCTTCAGCCGGACATCGGGTCGCTGCGCTGCCACGAGCGCCAGCGCCTGAAGGAGCTTTTCGAACCCGCGATGTTTCGATATCAGCCCGGTATAGACCAGCCAGGGTTTTCGTTCCATTGACGGTTCAGGAAGCATTTCCAGTTGCGGATAATTGGGAACAAGCACCGGTTCGACACCCAAGGCGACAAACCGCTGAGCCCGGGTTTGGTTGGTTTCAATAACACCGTCTGCCTCCTTTGCCGCGCGAGCCTCAAGCCGTCTGATCGCCTGATAACCTGCCCAGCGCAGGGGGTAAATCAGGTCATCCCTGTCCAGGAAGGCCTGGGGGAACCATTCACTTGACTCGTAGATGACCCTGATGCCGGGGCGTCTCTTCTTGATGTTGAGCCCGATTGCCAGTGTCCAGGGGTCGAGGCAATGATAGACATCGACCAGTTCCTGCAGGGCAACTTGTGCAACTTTTCTTAGAACCAAGTGCTTCTGGAGGAACCGTCGTTCAGGAATGGCAACAACCTTTACGCCCTGAACCTGTTCGACTCTTTCTCGGCCGAGGCCAACAAGCGTCACCCGATAACCGTTGCGGGTCAAAGAAAGGGCCTCGCGGTAAAGGAAACGGCTGTATTCAACAGGATGAGATGATGTCAGAAGACAAACCAGTGGCACCGTTCGTGCCGGATTCAAGGAGACTCTACTGGTCGGTTGGTGCCGGCTCGACTCCTGACGGCTGGGGTGGCGGCAACTGTCCGAGGAGTCTCAGGCATTCCTTGGCGGTGTTGAAGTGAATATCAATCGTGTCCTGTTTGTTCAGGGAATAGCCGCCAGCCATGACCGGCACAACCGGAATCTTGCGCTTGTGGCACTCCTCAAGCACAATCCGGTCGCGCAGGGACAGTCCCCTCTTTGTCAACCTAAGACTGCCGAGCTGGTCCTCCTTATAGGGGTCGGCGCCGGCCACATAGACCACAAGCTGAGGTTTATGCTGGTCGAGAATCTTCGGCACAGCGGTCTTGATATGCCCGAGGTAGACATCATCACCCGTCTCGTCGTCCAGTCCGATATCAAGGTCGGACTGCTCCTTCACCGGATAGAGATGCTCCTGATGAATGGAAAAGGTATAGACCGTCGGGTCGTTTTGGAAGATGCGTGCGGTGCCGTTGCCCTGATGGAGGTCACAGTCAATCACTGCGGTCCGCTCAACCCGGCCGTCCTTCTGGAGCCGACGGATAGCAACTGCGATGTCATTCACATAGCAGAAACCTTCACCATGGTCGGAAAAGGCATGGTGGAAGCCGCCTCCGATGTGCATAGCAATTCCGTCTTCCAGCGCCAGTTTGCAGGCAAGCACCGTCCCGGAGGCGTGGAGCAGCGACGCCTGAATAATCTCCCAGGTCAAAGGCAGTTCCGAACGCACCGTGCGGGAGGTCCAGCGCAGGTTGAGCATGTCCTCGACATATTCACGGGTATGAACCAGCCGGATGTCATCGAGGTTCGGTTCGGGGGGCTCAATGAAGTCCTCGGGCCGGGCCAACCCTTCTCCAATCAGCCGGTCGCGCACCATCCGGTACTTGTCCGTAGGAAAGACATGAATTCCGATATCAATCCGGTACCGTTCAGAGTAGACAAATCTCATTCGATTCCTTTCATTAGGACTCGGAGACTAGTATCCAAATCGAGGCAATTATAGAGAATAGCTCTTTGGTGTCAAACCCGATTGACTACCTTCTGATTTGCTGCCGTTTTTCCAGAAGCGAGACAAATGCCTCAAGTCTGGTCACCAGGCTCGCCTCAGCGGTATGCTCGTCAAGCGAAAGCGAAAGAAAGGGAATGTTCAGCTCCCGGCTGAGCTGAGCGAGGGTCGGTTGCACTACCGTCCCGGGCATGCAGGCAAAGGGATGGAGATGAATGACGCCGTCATAACCGGTACGGGCCGCAAGAATCAGTTGCCCGACTGAGTTTTCGTCTTCGCCACCGACACAGTAGCGCCAGTAAGGCCTTGATGCCCTGCGCGCTCTTTTGACATCGCTGGCCCCGAGGCGGAATCCGTGGAATCCGAGCCAGCGCCGGGCGGTGAGGAAGGGGTCAACCAGAACACCCATTGTGCCGAGCCGTTGAATGATATTGAAGTTGATGAACGGCTCAAGCACGCAATAGCTCTCCCCTACCAGCCTGATGCGGGGAACCCGGGTCCGACCATTGCGAGAAAGGGCACTAAACCGGTCGGGTAACGACCGCCGGAGGAAGCGGAGTCGGGCAGGTTCGGACGTCTGGCCGATTTCGCGGAGAATCTTGCTAAGCAGACTCTGGCATTCCAGCGGTCGCTGCACATAGGGCATGGTCTTTTGTGCCAGGCGCTCCGCCTCCTCAACGACAATCGACTTATACCATCCCAGCCGGAACATCCTGATTGTTCTCAACAGTGCCCTGGGAAAACTACCGCACAGGGAGATAATCTTTCGAGCAATCAGCGGCAGCTGGTCGTGCCGGAGCTGGAGAAGCTCAAACCGGAAACCGAGGTCAGAGAGAATGTCAGCCTGGAGGCGACCATAGTAGCCGAACCGGCAGGACCAGGAGCCGCTGACATAAATCAGGGTGTCAGCCCCCATCTCTAGGCACTTGACCATGTTGCCCAGAGTTACCTTGAAGGGGATGCACATCATCTCGGGAGCAAGGCGGGTGCCGAGCTCCAGGGTGGCGCGGGTTGGAGGCGGGGGCAGGACGACATCAGCACCCAGTTCGCGCAGCATCGGCTCAAGGATGAGAGCAATATTCCCCATGTAAGGAAATGCTGCCTTCATTAGTCGGCCCTCTTGACCATTAGCAGGTCAACAAACGACTCCAGTCTGGTCAGGAGTCCGGCTTCGGCGGTGTGCTCGTCAAAGAGCAGCGTCAGGGTCGGGATGTTCGTTCCCTTCTCAACCTCGCGGCGGATGATTTCGTTTGTCACGGGTGCAGTGCCACAGGCAAAGCTGGAAACGAGCAAAATGCCATCAACGGAACGCTGCTGCACCATGGTCTGCCCGGCCCAAAGGAGTTCCAATTCGTAGAACCAGTTAGGATGAGTGGCAAGACGCGCTTCATCAGCAAGCTGGCTAGGACTCGAAAAGAGTACCACCGGTTCGGCGCCACATCTGCGCAACCGGTCAAGGATGCCAAGCGCCAGGGCATCGTCAAACAGAAGATACTGATGGCCGATGAGACCGATCCTCGGCCGACCGTTCGCAACCGAACCGGACTGTTTCTCAGCGGGTGGCCCATCCTGAAAAAGATGAAGGGGCGAACCACTGGCCTGTGTCAGTTCGTCCGCCTCGGTTGCGGCATGCTGGGCCTTTTTGAGCGCTAGCGGCCAAGGGCCTTTGGCATGAAGCTCGACTGCGAGCCTCCTGAAGGCATCTTCCCGTGACCAGCGGCGCTCATCAATAGTAAGCTCGACACTCTTCATACCTGGGAAAAGGGCGCGGGTCATATCGGGCAGGGCCAGCGCCTTGGGGCAACCGTAGAACCAGTCGTTCCCCAGTCGATAACAGACCAAGCGCGGCAGAAATATAATATCAACCATCTCGGCGAGCTGCTGGACATGGCCGAGGAATGTCTTGACCGGCAGGCAGAGTTCAGCCGGAGCGATGCGAACCCCGAGTTCCACCGTTGCTCGGGTTGTCTTCGGGGAGAGAACAACCTCAAACCCCAGCTCGTTCAGAAAGGTCTGCCACAGCCGGTAGTGTTGAAAGGCATGAAGTTGCCGGCAGATGCCGATTCGGACCATTGTCAGATTATAGAACCGGCGCCACCGCGGTCAATCGTTACTGAGGCAGCCATTACCTTGACTCACTCTTTTGGGAGACTAGCATATAAGCTGATGTGTTTGGTGCTGATGTTAATCCTGGCTGCTGAAGAGCCGACAACCATGATTGTTCCGCCGTTCCGGCACACCTTGGGTTTCAACCGCATCGGCCGGTTCTATATCAGCATGTACCTCGGCCCGGACTTCAAGCTCGCTGAGCCGGAAGGACTCTGCGGTGTGAAGATGGAGGAGGAGGATGACCCCAGCACCGGCCGTGACGACCACATCCTCACCCTCTTCGGCGTCAACTCCGGGACCGGCCAGATTGTCTATAATGTGAGGCTGCTTGAGCCGCGCATCTACGGCCGGATGGGCAGCGACACCGGCCAGTTTCTCAATCCGCACGGCATCTGCTGCACGAACCAGGGCGATGTCTATGTGGCCGACACCGACAACGACCGGATTGTTCGTCTCCGTTACTCCAACGGCCGGCTCTCTTGGGTAACCAGTTTCGGCAACAGTCTGAGGCGGCCTCACGATGTGGCGGTTGACTCGCGTGGACTGGTCTATGTGGCCGACACTGAGAATGACCGCATCCGGGTCTTCCGGCCTAGTGGCACACTAGTCGCCGACTGGTCGCCCCTCCTTGAGAAGCCCACCGGTATCGGGGTTCTTGACCAGGCTGCTCGTTTCAACGACTTCGGTCACGAGTGTGCCGTGGTGATTGACCGCGGTGGCACCAGACTCAATCAGTTCAATCTCTCCGGCCAACTGCTCCGTCAGACCGACTGCCGGCGCATCGGTCTGGATACTGCCGGTTTTGCCTACTGCGCCTTTGACCGTCATGGCAATCTCTATGTCACCGACCGGCTAAACAGTCAGGTCCACCTCTTTGATGCCGGACTCCGCTATATCATTTCCTATGCCGGCCCGGCCGATGCCCGGCTCAATTCACCCAGGGGGATTGCCATTGGCCGCCAGTTTGGTCAGGTTTTTCTCTCCGAGGCTGATGGCGGCTCCTACTACTGGCTTGGACTTGACGGTTACCTGATAGGTTGTTATCCTCAATCATTCAATTCTCAGCGCCCGGGCACTACTATTGCTCTCTATATCACCGAGATGGCCGAGGTAACCGTGGAGGTCTCGGACAGCCTGGGCAGGGTTGTCCGGAGTCTTACCCCACCCCACCAGCAGAGGCCGGGCGAGGTGCTGATTGTCTGGGATGGCAATGACAACCAAGGCGGGCTTGTTCCTGAAGGCGAGTATCGTATCAAGGTGACTGTCCGGCCGGTTTACAGTCAGCCGAAGTACATCCTGAAGAAGGAGCTTTTCGGCCGGGTCTGGCGGACGGCCGGATGAACCGGTACAGGAGGTATCTGTGAGATTCATGCACAAAAGGATGACAGAGGCATGGAAGAGAGTCATCTGTGCTTCCTTTTTCCTTGTTGTTAGCGCAACAGCAACCCGTTACGCCGGTGACTTTGAGGAACTCGGCACATCGGCCAGAGCGATTGGCATGGGCGGTGCGGTCGTGGCACTGGTCAGTGACCCGAGCGCCATCTATTACAACCCGGCGCTCACCTCCCGACTTACCCGACCTTCAGCCCTTCTGCTTCACTCCGAGGACTTTGCCGGCCTAGTAAAGCACAACTTTCTCAGCATCGCCTTTCCATCCTGTCAACAGTCATTCGGCCTGGCGGTGTTGCAGAACGGGATTCCAGGCATCAAGCTGACCGCCGTGCCCGACAGCACCAAGCCGCCAGGCGAAAACAACCGGCCTTATGTCACCAGGACGGTAAATGCCAATCAGTTGGTCTGCTATTTCAGCTACTCACGGACCCTGTCTCCCAGGCTCGCTATCGGCGGAAACAGCAAGGTGATCTACCAAGACCTGGGCGGATGCGGCTCCTGCTTCGGTATGGGCATTGACGTCGGCCTCACCATCACCCCACTCCACAATCTCGACGTTGGAATCAGGATTCGCAACCTGAGCACCTCTCCCCTGTTCTGGGACACCGGCACCCGCGAGCTCATCCTGCCCCGTGCTGCACTGGGCCTTGCCCGCTCTTTTGAAATGGGACGGGACCGGCTCCGTCTGGCACTTGAGACCGAATCCGACTTCGCGACGACGACATCCCTGCCCGCATTCGGTTTGGAGTACGGCTTCCGCAACATCCTGTTCGGTCGTCTCGGTCTCTATCACGGCAGCTTCACCTTTGGCCTCGGTGCCCGAATCGGCCGGCTTTATATTGACTACGGCTCTGCGGCCGGCCTCGGGGCAGAATCCCGGGACCTAGGCAGCATCCAGCAGATTTCCGGAGGTGTCGAGTTCTAGGGCCGGAGCTCGGCCGCAAGCTGGCCCATCTCACCGCCCTTTTGATTCCGATTCTCTATTACCTTCTACCCCGGAACATCGCCCTGGTGGTCATGGCTTGTGCCACATCCCTTTTCCTCTTGGTTGACTTCGCCCGGCTGCGGTTGACCCATTTCAAGGATATCTTCATAGTCCTCTTCGGTTCACTCCTCAGACGCCGCGAGTTCACCTCGCTCACCGGCGGCTCATACCTGATGCTAGCTGCCTTGGCCGGGATGCTGATGTTCGGCACTAACCGGGGTGTTTTCATCGCCGCCATCTCGTTTCTGGCAGTCGGAGACACTGTAGCGGCAATCGTTGGACTCTCCGTGGGTCGCATCCGGGTATTCCGCAAGACCCTCGAAGGGACGCTTGCCGGTCTGGGTGCCGACATCGGTATTGCCTATCTGGTTTCGATTCTGCCCGGTCTTGACCTTCCTTTGGGAATTGGTATCCTTGGTGCGGTTTCTGCCTCGGTTGTCGAGGCGTTGCCCTTTGAGGTCAATGACAATGTGGTGGTGCCGCTGTTTTCCGGCATCGTGATGATGATTGCGTTACTGCTTTACCATTAGTAGCTATAATGAAAGGAGCGACATTATGAAAAAACTTCTAACTGCGACCATGCTTACGGCGTTGCTTGCCGTGACTAGCACTGGTGCTACCACTCAGGCCAGTCTCACGCCGCCGACCCTGGACAGTGTCTATCGGTTATACGCCGCGCGCAGCTTTGAGCCGGCCTATGAGCTGCTTCAGCGGTTGGCAGCCACCAGCCGGAAGCCTGAGGAAATCTTCAACATCCGGCTAGAACTCGGCGACTACTATCTTGACAAGGCTCACAACTGCCGGGCTGCCGAATCGGTCTACAGCCAGCTTATCACCGATTATCCCCGGCACAAACTTCTGCCCGACCTACTCTACCGGCTGGCCCTCACTCAGGAGCTTCAGGAGCGTTTCCTTGACGCCGCCCGGAACTACGAGCAGGTTGCCACCCGGTTCATGAAGTCACGGTTCGGCACCGACGCATTTGAGGCGATTGAACGCTGCTTCAGAAAGAACTATCAGGACCGGGTTGCCTATGTTGACGGCTATCCCATAACCCGGATTGAGCTTGACGACCGTATCAACCGGAATCCCGCCGCCTTTGAGAAGTTCGAGCAGAAGCAGCGCCTGCTTGACACGATGATTGACAACCGGCTCCTCTATGTTGCCGCGCTGCAGGCGGGCATCGCCGACGAGGCCCAGTTTCAGTCCCAGATTGCCGACATCAGGAATCGGCTCATGTTTCAGGAGTGGTATGAGCGGGAGGTCAACCAGCCGGCCCAGCCCAGTGAAAAGGACATCCGGGCCGCCTACCGGAAAGACCGCAAGCGCTTCACCATTCCCGAAAAGGTCCACGCCTATCAGATTCTCGTTGCCACCAGAGAAGAGGCGCTGGAGCTCCGCCATCTGCTTGCCGACACAACTGTCAGATGGGACAGCGTCGCGCGGGTCCGCTCCCTTGCCCCAGACAGGGAGCAGGGCGGCGACATGGGCTTCTTCGGCCGGGGCGTTCAGCCCAAGCCGATTGAGGCGGCCGCCTTCCGGCTGAAGCCCGGAGAGATAAGCCAGCCCATTCCGGTTCATGACAGCTTTGTCATCATCAAGGTGGTCAAAAAGGAACCGGGCCGGGTGCGTCCCTATGACGAGGTCAAAGGACAGATTGAGGCAGACCTGCGCCAGCGCCGGACCGAGCAGCTCTACGACCAGCGGGTTGCCGAACTCAAAAAGCTGGCTCTCATCATCGAAGACACCACGGCTATCGCCGAGAACAAGGAGACACTGGCAACGGTTGATGGCGAACCGGTGACCGCGACTCAGGTCCAGGCGATGATCAACAACATCCCGCCCTTCTACCGCAGCCAGTTTGAAACCCCTGAGGGCAAGCGCCGCATCCTTGACCGGCTCATCCAGGAACGACTGCTCCTCCACTACTGTGAACAGAACAAGGTCTGGCTCAGCAACAAGGTTGTTGACCAGCTTCTCAGCCGCAGGGCCGCACTGCTGATTGAT
>JBDRUJ010000032.1:0-14146 GCA_039801285.1 Caldifarciminota bacterium | reverse complement strand
TATCATCTATGAATGCAAGCGGTCCCCCAAAATACTGACACAGCATGTTACCCAAGCTGCTAATGCAAAGCGGTCGCAACAGGCAGACTTTGCTGTTCTTGTTACAACAGGACAGCGCCGAGGCTTCTCCGGCTTTGCTCAATTATCTGGGGTGTTGATTGTTTCTCCCCTAGGTTCAATCCAGCTTGCTTACCTCTTGAGAACCCACCTTATCGAAATGCTCCGAGCTGATATCACCCGAGAACAGCGGGCACTGATTGCCACCCGACTGATGACCTACATCACAGGCCCGCAGTTCAGGAATCCTATTGAGGGTGTTATATCCAAGGCAATGGAGCTTGAACAGATGCTGAAGGCAGAAGCACAGGATCACTTCCGATACTGGAGAAGGCGCTGGGAAAGCTATCGGGCAATCAATTGGAACACCGAGCAAATTCGTACAAACATCCAGTTAGTTCTGCACGGAAAAGAGCCGAGGCCGCTTTCTAAGCCTAAACCCGAACGCCTCGCTCTACCGGCTCCAAGGTAACCGCAGAGTTTGCCTTTTACCCTTCAGAGCGAGACCCAAGCTCAACTGCCTAGAGTCCAAAAACTTTTGCCCGCCCCGCGGTTTAGTTCATAGTGTTTATTCTCGGAGGCCCAAAACTTACACACAGCACGCCGATGTTGTTATAAAAGTTGTCAATACCCAGGCGAACTCAGACGGTCTTTCAGCCTAAGCGACGCAGTTTCAAGAGATAACCCGAAGGCCGGTAAAAATTTGGGGCAGCCCACCGAACCACTTCGGGGCTTACCACCTTTCTCAGTCCGCTTCCTAGCTTCTTTCTTAGAAAGAGGCCCGGTTCGACTCCAAGCCTGACCTAAAGAACCGGCTCAAGCCCTGCCTTCAGGACAGTTCTTAGATGCCCGCTTAGCCCGTTTTTCAGTCGCCTACCAAGGACCTTCCTAAGCCCTCTTCTCAGAATACCCTTTAGCACCGTAATAAGAATCCTCTTCAGCTCCGCACCAAGGACCGGCAAAAGTCCGGCTCCAGGTTCTCAACTCAGAACTGGCCCAAGGAGCCGGAACTGGACGCGCGACCCAATTCCCTCGCCCCTTGCGGGAGAGGGTCAGGGTGAGGGGTGTCAAACGCTTGACGCGCGACGCCCGACAGAGACCATCCCTTTGTTCGTTGAGCCCTCTTCACTTTACCGCCGGTTAGGCCCGCGGGACACCGTCCTCAGCGCAAAAGAACGAGCTTTTCGATTGCCGACCGGTTCGGGCTTGCGAGCCTTGCCAGATAGACTCCCGGTGGCAGCTGGCTTAGTCCCACAACCCGGTCACCCGAACCGGAAATCTTTTGTCTCAGGACAATTCTGCCTGTCGTTGTCATCACCGTCAGTTGCATTGGGCCGTCATCCTTCAACCGAAAGACCAGCCGGCTCCTTGGCCCGAACAGAATGGTTTGTCCGAACCGGTGTTTTGTAGCCGAGCCGCCGTCATTTATTCCGGTTCCGGATGTCCAGCCGTGGAGATAGAAGACATCGAGGTTGCCTGAGCTCGCGTCGTGCCAGACCAGATGGAGTCCGCTGTCCGGGTCGGTGGCGATAGAAGGCCGCCGGATATCGCCTTGAGTCCGGTTCGTGAGCTGCTGGGGCAATGACCAGTAGCCTGCAGAGCTCCGATAGGCGTAGAGCACCTGTCTTGTAGCCGGTGAGAGGTCAGTCATGCCCTCCCAGACGACATGGCACTCGTTTCCCTGCCGACAGGCGACCGATGGGTTCTCCTGTTGATGCTCAACCGCGCCACTCACAGCCCAGATGCCGCTCCAGCCTTCCGGTGTGCGCAACCGGTGATAGACCGCTTGGTAGGTCTGGATGCCTTGCCGGCCGTGCCAGACGACATGCCAGGTGCCGTTCGGGCCGGCGGCGACGCAGGGAGAAGACTGTGTCCAGGGGTTGGCAAAGTCTGAGACCAGCTCAACATCCTGCCAGACACCCTCAACCCGGCGCCGGCAATAGACCTGAGCACAGCTTCCGCCCAGGTCCAGGCCGAGCCAGACGACGCACAGGTCGCCCGCGCTGTCCACCGCAACCGTCGCCTGCTCATGGGAGCAGTTGGCACTAGTCACCTGCTCGGTCGGCCGCCAGCCGGAATCGGGGCGGAACTCCTTGTGGAAGACCTGATAGACATTGCCGGTATCCGAATACCCGAACCAGACGATATGGACTTCTGCCGCTCCAGACCGGGCCGCAACCGCGGGCAGGCGCAACAGCCGGCTGGCACCGGTGGTGTCCAAGAGGGTGTCGGGTCGCCACCGGCCCAAGGCCGCATCGTAACGTTTGTACCAGAGGCCCAAACAAGGCCTGCTCTCCATATGCCATGCTAGATGGACATTGCCCTGACCGTCGCCGGCGACACTGGGCGGAAAACAGTTGACCGGCCGGCTGGTAAGCATCGTCTCCGGCAGCCACATCCCTGCCCTCCGGTCGAACTTGCGATACCATATCTGATAGGGCACGGTCCGCTGGTCGAGCCAAGCCACATGGAGATTTCCCAAAGGGTCGCTGGTGATAGCCCGCTGAAATCCGTAAGCCAGGACCTGACTTGCCGGGTCGAAGGTCAGTTGGAAAATGCTGTCCCAGGCCCCATTGACGCTCTTCACCCCGACGACGGCTTCAAGGAGTGCTGCCAGTATCATAATCCCCGCCTTTGGAGTTGCACCGAGGCTCCGTTGAGAACCTAAATTCTCAGGCATCGCCACCGATAATACTGCCGCTTTTCCGGCTGGTGTCAATAGGCGATTCCCCGACTCCGTGTGGCTTGCGCCACCGTCGGCCGAGCGGAATGACAGCAGCGGCTGTCATTTTGACCGAGCCCGCAGGGCGAGTGGAGAAATCCCTCTCCTGAGAATAAGGGATTCCTCGACTTCGCTCGGAATGACCGGGACGGGGGCGGAAGCGGAAGGTTGACAAACGGCGACCGGTATTTATCTTTAGAGACTTGAGGTAGTTCAATCAGAAAGACGATATTGAGCAATGAAGTCATTCCTAAAGGAAATCATCGGTAACCTGGGCACCGATTATGCCGACATCCGTGTCGAGGAGACAGAACGGACGAGAATCGTCTATCGCGGTCGGGAGCTGGATGATATTGGCCGGTCCTTTGAGCGGGGCGGTTGCCTCCGCGTCTTCCACCAGGGAAACTGGGGGGTGGCCACCTTCAACACCATTGACGAGCGTCTCAAGGAACTAGCCCGGGATGTTGCCGCCCAAGTAACAAGGTTGCCGACACGGGCTACCGGGCTGATTCCGCTGCCCGCTCTTGAAGCAACGGTACGGATAGCACCCGAGGACGACCCGCGCACCGTCTCGCTGGCCGAAAAGCACGACCTGATTCAGCACTACAACGAAATCCTTCTGAAGACCAATGGAATTGTCTCGACCCTCTCTCAGTATCTCGATGCCTATCGCTCGGTCAGCTTTTACTCCAGCGAAGGCCGCTACATTGACCAGGAGTTTGTCTACACCGGTTTTTCCTGCCGGGCCTTTGCCCGGGACGGGACCAATATTCAGGACTATTCCGACTCCTTTGGAAAGTGCCGGGGTTTTGCCTCGCTCCAGAACCGCGAGCAGCAGGTGGAGCGGATTGCCCAGGTAGCTATTGATCTGCTGCGGGCCGAGCCGGTCCAGGCCGGAAGGTGGACGGTGGTGATTGACCCGCTCCTTGCCGGGGTCTTCGCCCACGAGGCATTCGGCCATCTGAGTGAGGCCGACCACATCGCCAGCAACGAACGGTTGCGGGAGCTGATGAAACCGGGGACCCGGGTCGGGGTTGAGGAGCTGACGATTGTTGACGACGCCACACTGCCCCAGGAACGCGGCAGCTTCCGTTACGACGACGAAGGAACCGCCGGTGCCCGGACCGAGCTGGTGCGCGACGGGGTCTTGGTCGGACATCTCCACGACCGGATGACCGCCTATCAGATGAATGAGCCGCTCACCGGCAATGCCCGGGCGGTCTCCTATCGGTTCCCGCCGATTGTCCGGATGAGCAACACCTATATCGAACCTCGCTCCGTCCGACTGGAGGAGATGCTGGGCTCGCTCGAGCGCGGCCTCTATGTTGTCGGCAGTCGCGGGGGAATGACCGAGCTGGAATCGTTCACCTTCTCATCGCAGTTCGCCTTTCTTGTTGAGCGGGGGCGGAAGGTGAAGATGGTGCGCGATGTCACCCTTTCGGGCAATGTCTTCGAGACCCTGCGCAATATTGACATGATTGGCAACGACCTGGTGCTGTTCGGCGGTGTCGGCGGCTGTGGCAAGGCCGGGCAGGGGCCGCTGCCGGTCGGCCTCGGTTCGCCGCACATCCGGATTCGGAATGTCGTGGTCGGCGGGAGGTAGCTGATGGCCGAGATAAACCGCACCGACCTTGCTTGGGAGATTCTGGAGCTGGCAGGCGATTACGGTGAGCAAGCCGAGGTCTTTTCCTCGGAAAGCGACCAGACGGTGGTTGAGTTCCGGGCTAATGAGCTCCACACCCAGCAGGTCCGGTGGACTCAGGGCTTTGGTCTGCGCCTCATCAAAGACGGCCGGGTCGGGTTTTCCTCAACAACTAACCCCGACGCGATTGAGGGACTTCTGGCCGCCGCCGCAGAGACAGCGGCATATGGCAAAGCGGCGAACTTCTCGTTACCCGGTCAGCAGCCGGTGCGGGTTCTGAAGATGTTTGAAAACCGGGTGGTTCTGGTCTCGGCACAGCGACTGCGCGAGTGGGGCGAGGATTTGATTGATGCGATTCGGTCCCGTGTCCCGGACATCAAGCTCGACCTGACACTGCGGCGTTGCCTCCGGCAGGTCGACATCATCAACAGTGTCGGCCTCGACGCCTCCTGGGAACGTACCGAGCTGGAACTAAGCCTCAACGGCCTATTGGTGCAGGATGGGCTTGTCTGGCTATCCGACTACGAAAACCTCTCCTCCGGCGAGCCGCTGGCAATCGGCCCGCTCGCCGAGCGGGTCTGCCAGCTTGCCCGACTTGTCAGGGGCAAGGCAGCGCTCAAGACCGGCAGCTATCCGGTTCTCGTGATGCCGACCGCCCTACCCAATTTCCTTCTGCCCCTGCTTGTTGCGGTCAACGGCAAGCACTTGGAAAAGGGCACCTCACCGCTCGTCGGTAAGGAGGAGAACCGGTTGCTGGACGAACGGTTGACTATTGCCGACAACCCGTTGCGGGAGTGGAGTCTGGAGTCAGCACCGTTTGACGGCGAGGGCTCTCCCTGCCGCCGCAATCTGCTGTTTGAGAAGGGAAAGTTCAAGGGATTTCTCCTTGACCTGGCAACAGCCAGCGCCTGCAACCGGGCTACCACTGGTTCGGCCCAGCGGGATTATGCCAGCCCTCCGACACCCGGAACCACCAATATTGAGGTGAGCCCCGGCAACGACCGTTTAGAGAAGGTGCTTGGTGAAATGAAGGAGGGGCTGATTATCTACGACTGCATCGGCGGCGGGCAGTCCAATCTTCTGGCCGGTGAGGTCACCTTGAACATCTCCTGCGGGCTGAAGGTGGTTGACGGCGTTCCGGTAGGCAGAGTCAAGGATGCGATGATTGGCGGCAATGTCTACGAGATGTTTTCTAACATTGCTGCGTTGGGCAACAGTCAGCGGGACCTGGGGAATTACTTTCTGCCGTTTGTCCTGTTCCCCGGGCTTTTGGTCAGCACCAAGGAGTAGTCAACAATGAGCCGAAAACGAACCGAGGTCAATTATCAACAATACCGGGTTCCGACCGAGCAGCTCTGCTGGCGGTGCGAGCTTGTGGGACTGAACTTCCGGACGACCGACGAGCTGAAGGTCTCGAGCGAGATTGTCGGCCAGCGCCGGGCAGTGGACGCCCTGAGCCTGGGCCTGGAGATTGAATCGGCCGGGTATAACATCTTTGTCACCGGTCCGGCCGGCACCGGCCGGACCACCACGGTTCAGAAACTTCTGGAGCGCAAACCCAAAGGGGTAGGCGAGCTCTTTGACAGCTGCTATGTCAACAATTTCAACGACCCGGACCAGCCCAGACTTTTGCGCCTGCCGGCCGGAAAGGGTCGGCAGTTCCAGCGGGCAATCGATGAAGTCATCGGCTATCTTGTCAAGACGGTGCCCACGCTGTTTGAGAGCGACACCTATCAGCAGCGCCGGCAGAGCATCATTGACGGCTTCAAGGAGCGGGGCAGTTCCAAGGTGCGTGACTTTGAAAAGCGGATTGCCGCCGAAGGGTTTGCCCTGGTCCAGACCGCACCGTTCCAGCGGCCGGAACTGGCACCAATCATCGAGAAGCAGCCGGTCCGGATTGATGCCCTTGACACCCTGGTGGATGAGGGGAGGTTGACTCCGGAGCGCGCCCGTGAGTTGAAGGAGAAGCATCAGGAACTCACCCTGGAGCTGACGGCAATCTTCAAGGAGGTGCGGGAGTTTGAGCGGGAGGCACGCGCCGCCCTTGAGGAGCTGGACCGGAATATCATCCAACCGGTGCTTGAGGAGCGGCTGGACGAGCTGGCCGAGCGGTTTGGCGAGCGGGTTGGTGAATACCTCGCCCAGGTGAAAAAGGCAATCATGGCCCGCATCGAACTCTTTCAGCAGCGGCCCCAGGAAAAGCCCCAGACCGAACCGGCCGGGGACCCGTATCTTGAGTTCCGGGTCAATGTCCTGGTGGACAACAGTGATGTGAAGACGGCGCCGGTGGTCTTTGAGACCAATCCCAGCTACCGGAACCTCTTCGGTTCGATTGAACGGGTCTGGGACCGCTCCGGCCAGTGGCGCACCGACTTCACCCGGATAAAGGCTGGTTCCATATTGCGGGCGGACGGCGGGTTTCTCGTCTTGAATGCCCTTGATGTCCTTCTCGAGCCCGGGGTGTGGCCGGCATTGAAACGGACCCTGCGCAACCAGCGGCTGGAGATAACCGCCTACGACCCGTTCTACGCCCTCTTCGGGACTTCGGCACTCAAACCGGAGCCGATTCCGATAAACCTGAAGGTCATCATGATTGGTGACCCGCTGATTTACTCCCTCCTCGCCGCGTACGACGAGGAGTTCAAGAAGGTCTTCAAGGTCCGGGCCGACTTCGACTGGACAATGCCCAGAAACCGGAACACCGTCCGGGAATATGCTCAGGTTATAAAAGCGCTCTGCACCAAGGAGGGGCTGCGCCCCTTTGACCGCAGCGGGGTTCAGCGCGTTGTCGAGTTCGGTGTCCGGCTGGCCGGCCGGCAGACAAAACTCTCGACCCGCTTCAACATCATCACCGAGATTCTCAAGGAGGCAAACTACTGGGCGGGCAAGAGCGGCTCCAAGACGGTCACTTCCCAGCATGTCGAGCAGGCGATTGAGAAGCGCCGCGACCGGATGCGGCTCTATGAAGAGAAGATTCAGGAGGCAATCAACGAAGGGACCATCTTCATTGATGTCAAGGGGAAGGTAATCGGGCAGGTGAATGGCCTGGCAGTCTACGACACAGGTGAGTATGCCTTCGGCAAGCCGGTGCGGATTACGGCCAAGACCGGAGTCGGCTCAGCCGGCATCATCAACATCGAACGGGAGGCCCAGCTCTCCGGCCCGACCCATGATAAAGGCGTCTATATCATCTCCGGCTATCTGCGGAGAAAGTACGCCCAGGACCAGCCCCTTGCGCTCTCGGCATCAATCTGCTTTGAACAGTCCTACGGCGGGATTGATGGTGACAGTGCCTCCTCGACCGAGCTTTATGCCCTCCTCTCCGACCTCTCCGGAGTGCCCATCCGGCAAGACCTAGCAGTCACCGGCTCGGTCAACCAGCTGGGCCAGATTCAACCGATTGGCGGCGTCAACTGGAAGATTGAGGGCTTCTTTGACACCTGCAAGGCGCGGGGCCTCACCGGCACGCAGGGTGTGATTATCCCCAAGGCAAATCTGCCCGATTTGATGCTGCGCCGGGATGTGATTGAGGCGGTTGCAAAGGGAAAGTTCCACATCTATGCGGTGGCAACCATTGATGAGGGGATTGAACTGCTGACCGGAGTCCAGGCGGGCCGGCCCGACGCGCAGGGCAACTATCCGGCCGACTCGGTTCATGGCCGGGTAAAGGCGCGCCTCCGGGAACTTGCCCAGTTGTTCCGAGAGTTTCAGGAAGAACGACACCCGGAAAAAGAGCCGCCGCGGCAACGGGCTAAGCCTGAGAAGCAGGTTCTGAAAAAGGCCCGGCGCACCGCTTGCCGCTGACCGCTCTCAGCTATCGGCTCTTCCGGGCCGGTTCGGTGACCGGTATTCCCGGACCGCGGCACTGAAACGTTCGGGCCGGACCATTCCGCCCGACACCGCCAGTTTCAGCCCCTCCTCAATCGAAAGACCGGTCTCTTTCAGCTCATCTTCGGGAATCAACGCAAGCCAGCCCGAGGTGGGATTCGGGGTTGTTGGAAAGAAGACCAAAAGTGCCCGGCGGCCGTCGGCCAGTTCAAACCGCTCGTCCGAAGTGAGGAAGCCGATTGCCAGGGCGCCCCGGCGCGGGTATTCGGCGATGACCGTCTTGCGGAGCGAGCTCCGCTGGACAAAGACGGCGTCGGTGAGCTGGCGCGCCGAACCGTAGACCTCCTTTGCCAAAGGCAGCCGCTGCATCAGCCGGTCGAGCCAGAAGACCACCTTCTGTCCGACAAGCCCTGAGGTCAATGCCCCGATTATGATGATAAACAGCAGCGAGGCGAGAAAACCGGCGAGGGTGATAACCCAGCCGGGCAGATGGGTTGCCCAGGGCTGCCAGCTGAAGAACGGTTTCAGGAGATTGCCGGTGCTGGCGATGAGAAATCTCAGGACGAGGATGGTGAGGGCAACCGGCAGGATGGTCGCCACTCCGGTCAGAAACCAGCGCCGCAGCCGGTTCATGTCAAAGTTTACTCTGAGACCCCGGCTTCTGTCAATTGTCAGAAACTTGACCGGGCCGCGCCACCGGCTATAGTGAGAGACGATGAAGTCTCTTGCCCCTCTGACGGCATTGGTCATCGGGTTTTGGGCAACGGCCGGGTTTGCCGCCCGGCTCGCCAGCGGCGGCATCTACCGCCTTCCCGAAACCGACCTCCTGCCTCAAGACCTCTACTTTGGCGGCTCGAGCCTCCGTCTGGAAGGACGCCTCGAAGGCTCAGTCCTGGCCGCCTGCCAGTCGGCGAACATCAGAGGCAGGGTGACGAGAAATGCCTATCTCGCCTGCCAGACGATTGACCTCTCGGGCACGGTCGGTGGCGACCTGAACGCCCTCTGCGCCACCCTGAGCGTCACCGGCCCGGTCGTCGGTGCCCTAAGGGCGGGCTCGGGGCTCGTCTATATCAACAACACCGTGGGCCAGGATGTCCTGGCCGGCTCGTCGGTTCTGGTGATTGGCCCGGAGGCCGAAATCAGGGGCGACCTCATCGCCGGCTGCAGCACGCTGGAGATTCAGGGCGTTGTCAGGGGTGATGTCCGCGTCAGTGCCAGCGAGGTCACCATCACTGGAACGGTTGATGGCGATGTGGAGGTGGTGGTTGACCGGCGGCTTCAGCTGGGTGACGATGCCCGCATCTTCGGTTCGCTCCGCTATATCTCAGACCGGAAGCTGGACCTGGGCAACGAGGATGCGGTCTTTGGAAGCATTGTCCGCATCAGTCCTTTTCCTGCCGGACCGGCACGGGCGCCCCAGCCCCGTCGGCTCTTTCCGGCCCTGCCGCACCTGCTCACCTTCCTTTCTTTACTTGCGGCACTGCTGACCGGCTTCATCATCCTTGCGGTCTGGCGCGGGCCGGTGACCCAGGCCCTTGACAGCACTCTGAAGTCCTTCGGTCGAACCATCGGCTATGGTGCCCTGGGCTTCTTTGCCACCCCTCTGGCCGCGCTGGCGGCACTGATATTTGTTGTGACCATCCCGGCAGTCCTCATAACCCTTGCCGCTTATCTCGCGGCCGTCTATCTGGCAAAGCTCTTGACCGGCATGTTTCTGGGTCGCTGGTTCTTCCGGCTGGTCCGGGCACCCGATGTCCCGGTCTGGCTCAGCGCGCCGGTGGGGATTGTTATCATCTACTCCCTTTGCGCCATCCCCAGGCTCGGCTGGCTCATCTGGCTCTTTGCAGCCCTCCTGGGCTTCGGAATCGTCCTTAGACTCTTGGCCCGGACCCGCGTGGCGCTGCCCGCCGACCGGTGTTAGCGGTCGGTTCCCGCCGGTCAGCTCTCCACAACCCGCCAGGTGTAGTTGACCGGACAGGCCTTGCGGAGCATCGCCGAGACCGAGCAGTACTTTTCCTGTGACAGCTCAATGGCCCGCCTGATTTTCTCCTCATCCAGGTTCGGGCCGGCGACCAGATACTCCAGGTCAATCTTGGTATAGACCATCGGATGTTCGGCCGCCCTCTCGGCCCGGATGTTCAGCTCCAGGCCGGTGAAGTTGACCCGCATCTTCCGAAGGAGCGCAACCACATCCATGCCGGTGCAGCCGGCCAGGGCAACGAGCACAAGCTCCATCGGCGTGGTGCCGGTGTCTGTGCCGCCGTGGTCAGGGGTCGTGTCGAGCACAAGCCCGTGGCCGCTGCCCGCGGTGGCAACAAACTGCAGCTTCTGAACCCAGCGGACATTTGCCTCAAGCGCCATCAGCCGACCTCAGTTGTTCTTCGCGCCCTGAAGAATCCAGGCCCGGATGATTGCCAGTTGGGCCGAGTCGGGCCGCTCGCCATAGGGATGGCCCCTCAGAAGATAGATGTAGAGGAGGCTGGAGTCGGGTTTGCCGGGCACGACATTGGGAATTGAGTCGGTGCCACCGGCCATCACCGCTTCATAGGAGTCGAGCAGATAGTTGCCGGCCTGGTTTTCGACGGTATGGCATTTGCCCGCCAGCTTCTGCAAAACGGGCAGAACATCCCGCCGGAACGAGACCTCGGCCGGTTGAACCGGTGCGCCCGCCTGAGCAGGTTTGGGAGCCGTGGTTCGGGCCGGACAGTTGAGGGCAATCAGACCGATGAAGAGTCCGTTCAGAACGATTATCTCTATCCTTTTCATACCTGAGATTTTGCCCAGAACGGCTCAGGCGTCAAGGTTGAAGGAGACCATCCTGATTTCGGTCATCTCCTCAATGGCAAAGCGCGGCCCTTCCCGGCCCAGGCCCGAATCCTTGACACCGCCGTAGGGCTGGAGGTCGGCCCGGAATGTTGCCGAGTCGTTGATATAGACATTGCCGACCTCAAGCTTCTCGATTGCTGAGAGCGCCCGGCTCAGGTCACGGGTGAAGACCCCGGCCGCCAGGCCATAGTCGTAGGTGCCCATTGCCGAGCCCTCATTGAAACGGGCGATTGCCTCGTCAAACTCCTCAAAGGTTTCAATCGTGACAATCGGAGCAAAGCTCTCTTCGCAGACCACCTTCATCTCCGGTTGGACATCGGTGATGACCGTCGGCAGCAGAATTGTTCCTTCGGCCCGGCCACCGCAGGCGATGACTGCGCCCCTGGCCCGCGCCTCATCAATCATCGTCAGCGCCTGGGCCAGGGCGGTGCGGTTGATGAGCGGGCCGATGTCGGTCTTGGGCTCGGCCGGGTTGCCACAGACCAGCGCCTGGGCACTGGCGACGAACCGGGCTGCGAACTCGGCAGCGATTGAGCGGTGGAGATAGAGCCGCTGGGTGTGGTTGCAGACCTGGCCCGAATAGGCAAAGCCGCCATAAAGGCACCGCTCCAGGGCCTTCTCGAGATTCGCCGTCTCATCAACGATGGCGCCGGAGTTTGAACCGAGCTCCAGGGTCACCCGCTTGAGCCCAGAATCCCGCTTGATTACCTCGCCCACCGCCGGACTGCCGGTGAAGGTGACCATCCGAATCCGCGAGTCACGGACCAGCGCGCTGCCGACAGTCGTGCCCGGGCCGACAACGATGTTCAGGGCCTTGGCCGGCAGACCGGCATCAAGCAGGAGCGCACCGAGCTTGAGCGCACTCAACGGCGTTGCCGATGCCGGCTTGAGCACCACCGAGTTGCCCGCGGCCAGGGCCGGTGCCACTTTGTGGACAACGAGGTTCAGCGGGAAGTTGAAAGGGGTGATTGCCGCGATGACGCCCAGCGGCACCCGGATAAAGAAACCGCGCCGCTTCTCCGACCCGACCGCTCCCTCCAGCGGAACCGTCTCGCCCGCGATGCGCTTTGCCTCCTCGGCGCTGAGGCGCATCGTCTCGACCGCCCGGCGGACCTCAACCTCTGCCAGCCTCACCGGTTTGCCGGCCTCGGCAACGATTGTGGCGGCAAACTCCGCGCTCCGCTCTGCCAGAAGGTCGCTGGCACGGCTCAATATTGCGGCACGGGCATGGGCCGGCAGGGAGCTGACCTCCCTGAATCCGGCTTCAGCCGCCGCGATTGCCGCATCAACCGTAACCTCGGTAGCGACCGGCACCTCGCAGATGATGCTCTCATCATAGGGGTTGATGACCGGCGTTGCCCGGCCGGTTGTCACCCATTTACCGGCGATGAGCAATCTGGGCTGTTCCATTACCAGTAGAAGATAAGCACTGCCGCTGCCTCAGTCAAGCCGGCCTTTGCCTGCGGCTGGCGAGCCGTTCGACGAATGTCTCGATTCGGCGCTGGTTCAAGTAGTAGGCAATGGACAGACCGATAACGACAACCCCCATGATGAGCCAGCCGAGCCAGTTGAACCGGGTGGCGCTTGAGCCGAGGATAGCCTCAACCAGGTTTGAAGGCAGGCGGGCGATAAAGACGAAGCCCAGAAAGACCGGCAGGGGCAGGGGCGTCAGTCCGGCAAGGTAGTAAATCCAGTCGCCCAGCGGATTGGGAATCAAGAGCAATAGAAAGATATAGAAGCTGCCGCGGCGGATGATGACCGAGTCGAGCCGCTCCAGCCGGTCCTCAGGCACAAGATAGCGGAGCAACCTCCGCCCCAGGATGCGCGCCAGCAGGAAATCGAGTGTTGCTCCCAGGAGGACACCAAGCATCAGCCAGACTATCGCCGGCCAGACCCCAAAAGCATAGCCGGCGACAAAAGACATGAGTGAGCCCGGCAGGGGCGCGACGAGTATCTGGATTGCCTGAAGCAGGATGATGCCGAGCGGCGCCCACACTCCCCAGCTGGCGACAAGAACCCTCAGCTCCTCAGGCGAGCGAAAGTAGTGCCAGACCTGCCGGCCGGTCAGGGTGAAGAGGACCGCTAGGGCAGCGAGAACAATAAACAGGAGCGGAAGGCGCCAGTTCCGCTGTCTGGGCTGTTGCTGAGCCGGGGAGCGCTGTTCTGAAATGGCATTCTCAACATAGCCACCCAATCGGTCGCTGTCAAGCAGCGGCGCGATGCCGACCAGGCGAACCTCATCCGCCACGGCGGTGCCTGGTCCTGATTGGCGCCCGACCGAACCAGACTTGCGACAGTGAAGACGAAACCAGCCCTTTACTCACCATTCACAACCAGACTCAAACCGCAACTCAACCCCATTCTGACCTGACAACTCACCACCAACCTCAGCCTGCCTGTGGGCTAGCACCTCTACTCTGGACTTGAACTGCGGCTCAGACCGCCACTTGGCCATCAACTCAAAACCAGCCTGAAACCAGACTTCTATCCAGTTCTGATTTCAGAACTTAGCTCACGGGTCACGTCTGGAGTCGGCTCTGATCTGAAAGTCCCGGTCACCACAGGAGTCACTACCGGAGTGACTCCCCCCATCTCCGGTCCGGCAGGGGTCAGATTGCCTAACAGCTTGTCCCTCAATATGTTAGCCCAATCGAGACCGCCTGAGCCTCGCTCCTACCTCTCCAGCACAAACTTCCGGGAGAGCTTCCTGCCCTCGGCCTCAAGGGAGTAGAAATAGCATAGCTAGCGCCACTCAGGCTGAACATGGACAAGACAATCGTCACTATAAGCCCGGGCTTCATAATGTAAATCATGGCTATCTCCAGACGTTGTAGCTAATAACCGCCCCAAGTGCAGTGGGAATTACTGCACATCCCATCACTGCCGCGTTTTGGACTGAACCCCAGTGACTGGATTGCGAAGCATAATTGGAATAACCGGCCGCTGCCGACAACCCAACTACGCCCCCAATGAGACCGCCCCAAAATGCGTGCCAAAACGAGCCCTTTTGACCGAGAAGTATACCTCCAAGGTGTCTCCCCCCAGCCGACAGGAATGGGTAGGTAAGCAGG
>JBDRUJ010000031.1:0-14357 GCA_039801285.1 Caldifarciminota bacterium | reverse complement strand
CAGCCTGCACATTGAGGCGGTCTGCGGCCTCAACGGAATTGACGGCCAGCTCCTGGAATCTCTTAAGCGCTTTGAGCCGTTCGGCCCGGACAACCCGGAGCCGGTCTTCGCCTCGCTCGGGCTGGAGGTCGTCGGCTATCCCCGGCGCATCGGCCGGGACCAGAGCCATCTCAAGTTCCGGGTTCGCTCCGGAAACCGGGTCCTCGAGGCAGTCGCCTGGGGTCGGAGCTCGGAGATTGTCAACCTTGAGATTGGCCGCAAGAACCATCTGGACATCTGCTATACCATTCAGCGCTCAGCGCTCAATGCTCAGCGCATCCAACTCAACATCCTTGACCTACGCTCAACAGAGCGTGCGCCAGCCCCCTAGTCATTGCGAGGAGCGGCGCGACGAAGCAATCTTCCGAGCCGCCGTCCGCTAACCGCTCGCCGCATACCGACGTTCCGGGCCCGCGCCTGAGATTGCCACGGGCATGAATGTCCTCGCAATGACCGACCCTCGTGGGCGGGGCAATCTTCCGAGTCCCCTTGTTATTCCTGCCCTCCTTTGTCATTCCTGCGAAAGCAGGAATCCAGAAATAGATTCCCCCGTGCGCGGGAATGACGGAAAAGAATCGGGCATTTTTTTACCCTCACCCTGCCCTCTCCCATCAAGGGCGAGGGGGATGGCACCCTCTCCCATCGCAGCAGCAATTTGACTTCCCCATTCCAATCGTTATTCTTGGTTCAGATATGAAGTCCATTCCCGCGGCGCGGGGATGACAGAAAAGAGAAGACAAAACCAGGAGTAATCATGTTGCCGAAATTTCAGAATGAACCATACTTAGACTTCTCGAAGCCCGATAATAAGAAAGGCATGCTTGAGGCAATTGCCAGCCTGAAGTCAAGGGCAGACAATGAGTGGTCCTTGGTGATTGGTGGCAAACATCTCAAGGCAAAGGAGCAGTTTCAGTCACTGAATCCATCGGACAGAAGTCCGGTCGGGAGGTTCCAGCGTGCCACTGTGAAGGAGGCAGAGCAGGCACTGAAGGCGGCGCGAGCCGCATTTGAGGAGTGGCGGCGGATTCCGGCGATTGAGCGGGCATCCATTTTCTTCCGGGCGGCCCGAATCATGCGCCAGCGGAGGCTGGAGTTTGATGCGGCGATGGTGCTTGAGGTGGGGAAGAACTGGCTGGAGGCGGATGCCGATTTTGCCGAGGCGGTGGACTTTCTTGAGTTCTACGGCCGGGAGGCGATTCGGTATGAGCAGCCGTGCGGTGTGACGCCCTATCCGGGCGAGATTCAGGAGGTCCGTTATATCCCGCTTGGTGTTGGAGTGGTGATTCCGCCCTGGAACTTTCCCTGCGCCATCATGGCCGGGATGACAACCGCGGCCGCAGTGGCCGGCAATACGGTGGTTCTCAAGCCATCCTCTGATGCGCCACTGATTGCGAGCATGTTTGTGGAGGTTTTGGAGGAGGCGGGCCTGCCGGACGGGGTGGTGAATCTTGTTACTGGGCCGGGCACACCGGTTGGTGACTATCTGGTTGAGCATCCGAAGACCCGGTTCATCTCGTTCACCGGCTCGAAGGATGTCGGGCTGAAGATTGTTGAGAAGGCGGCAAGGCTTGCTCCGGGTCAAATCTGGATAAAGCGGGTTGTTGCCGAGATGGGCGGCAAGGACTGCATCATCGTGGACAGCGAAGCCGACCTGTCAGCCGCGGTTGAGGGGGTTGTGGTGTCGGCCTACGGCTTTCAGGGTCAGAAGTGCTCAGCCTGCTCTAGGGCGGTGGTTGATGCCAAGGTCTATGATGAGTTTCTGGATATGCTTCTGGAGCGGGTGAAGAAAATCAGGGTGGGGCCGGTGGAGGAGCCGGAGAACTGGCTGGGCCCGGTGATAAATCAGCGGGCGTTTGACTCAATCATGGGCTATATCGCTCTCGGCAAGAAGGAGGGGCGGCTGGTGGCGGGGGGCAAGCCGGCACCGGGGCCGGGGTGGTTCATTGAGCCGACGGTGTTTGCTGATGTTGGCCGGAAGGCCCGGATTGCCCAGGAGGAGATTTTCGGTCCGGTCTTGGCGGTCATGAAGGCGCGCAATTTCACCGATGCCCTGCAGATTGCCAACTCAACCGAGTACGGATTGACCGGTGCGGTCTATACCAGAAACCGGGAGAAGATTTACCGGGCAAAGCAGGAGTTCCATGTCGGCAATCTTTACTTCAACCGGAAGTGCACCGGTGCGCTGGTTGATGTCCAGCCTTTCGGCGGCTTCAACATGTCGGGCACCGACTCCAAGGCCGGGGGCCGGGACTATCTGCTTCTGTTCCTGCAGGCGAAGTCCATGACGGAGAGGTTCTAGCGATGGCGCGGCGCGCATCAGGGGTCAGACGAGTTGTCATCATGGGCGCGGCGGGGATGGACTATCACCTGTTCAATATGTGCTTCCGCGACAATCCCGGCTACCGGGTAGTGGCATTCACCATGACCGGCCAACAGAATCTGGGAACACTCACCGAGGAGCAGCTGCGCCGCTATCCGCGAATTCTGGCCGGCCGGCTCTATCCGAGGGGCATTCCGACCTACTACGAGAGGGAACTGCCTGAGCTCATCAGGCGGCAGCGGGTTGATGAGGTGGTTTTCGCCTATTCCGACATCAGCCATGAGGAGCTGGGCCACATCGCCTCAACGGTGCTCATCGCCGGTGCCAGCTTCCGGCTGATTCCTCCCGCGAAGCTGCAAATCAGGTCCAAGAAGCCGGTGATTGCCGTCTGTGCGGTGCGGACCGGCTGCGGCAAGTCCCAGACTTCGCGCCGGGTCTATGAGATTCTCCGGAACAAGGGTCTGCGGGTGGTGGCGGTCCGGGAGCCGATGCCCTATGGCGACCTGAAGCGGCAGGTCTGGCAGCGGTTTGCCAAACCCGAGGATCTGGACCGGTCAAAGGTGACGATTGAGGAGCGGGAGGAGTACGAGCCGTACATTGAGCAGGGGATGGTAATCTACGCCGGCTGCGACTACCGCGAGGTGCTGAGGCATGCGCAGAGGGAGGCCGACATTCTGGTCTGGGATGGCGGCAACAACGAGATTGCCTTCTTCAAGCCCGACCTTTTGATTGTCGTCACCGACCCTTTGCGTCCCGGACATGAGACCAGATATCATCCCGGTGAGGTGAACCTGCGGATGGCCGATGTGGTGGTGATAAACAAAGAGGACTCGGCAAAGCCGGAAGCGATTGCCCAGGTGAAGGCAGCGGTGAAGGCAGCAAACCCCAACGCGGTGATAATTGATGCCGACTCGCCGCTTGAGGTTAACAAGCCCGAGCAAATCCGGGGTAAGAAGGTCCTGGTGATTGAGGACGGTCCGACTGTCACCCATGGGAACATGCCCTATGGTGCCGGCCGAATTGCGGCCGAGCGGTTCGGGGCGGCCGAGATTATTGACCCCAGGCCCTATGCCCAAGGCTCGCTTGCGAAGCAGCTTGCGGTCAGCACCCATCTTGAACGGGTCCTGCCGGCAATGGGCTACAGCCCCAAGCAACTCCGGGAGCTGGAGAGCGCCATCAACCGCGCACCGTGTGACCTTGTGGTCAGCGGCACGCCGATTGACCTGCTCCGGATTATCAGGGTCAACAAACCGGTCATCCGGGTCCGGTACCGGCTCCAGGAGAAGGGCAAGCCCGACCTGGAGGAGGTTGTCAGCAAACTGCTCCGGAGGTTGGGAATCAGGCGCTGAGCCCTGGATCATGAGCCAGATTGGCCTGCCAGGTCACGAGTTCCGTCTTTTCGGGCTTCTTGCCGAAGGAAAGAGGGGGGTTTTCCAGGCGGCTGGCGAACTGAACCTTGACCAGTCGCTGGTGATGGCCGCAGCCCTTTCACTCCAGAAGCGGGGCTGGGTGGCAATCGCCGAGGAGCAGGAAGAGGTTTTCACCATCACCGAGGCAGGCAGAAAAATAATGGCCGAAGGCTGGCCGGAAGTTCTTGCCCTGCGCCGGATAAAGGAGCAGGGGGGTAGAGTCGCTCTTCAGAAGTTGCCGGGGCTTCTGGGCAAAGATGATGTCCGGGCCGAGGTGAAGTGGCTTTTGCGCCGGGGCTGGTGCCGCCGGGAGGGAGAGGAGCTCGTGGTGACTCCTGAGGGTGAAGAGGAAAAGGGGACTGAGGACATCCGGTTTATCGGCGAGCTGGCCGGTTTTGCCGGGCAGTGGGTTTCCGCAGAACGGTTGCAGGCCAATCTTGTTCAAGCCCTGGCACTGCTCAAGGGAAGGGGCGAACTCTTCAAGCGGAAGCAGCAGGTGAAAAGGATTCTGGCCCTGACCGATGAGGGGCAGCGGGTATGGAACTCGGGAGGGGTCAGCGAGCTGGTCGAGGTGACCCAGTTGACACCGGAGCTGCTCGTTTCTGGCCGATGGCGGACGGCGCGGTTCAAAAGTTACGATGTGACCCTGGAGGCGATCCGGCGCTATCCGGGCAAGGCCCATCCATTGCAACGCATCATTCAGGAGGTGCGCAGGGCATTTTTGGAGATGGGTTTTGAGGAGGTGGTATCGCCAGTGGTGGAGACATCATTCTGGGACTTCGACGCCCTTTTCCAGCCCCAGGACCATCCGGCACGGGAGATGCAGGCGACCTTTTATCTGGCTATTCCGGCCGAGGGCCGGCTGCCCGATGAGGAGCTGGTGAAACGGGTTGCCGAGACCCACGAGAACGGTGGTAGAACCGGCTCAACCGGTTGGCGCTACCACTGGGATATTGAGAAGGCAAGGCGTCTGGTCCTGCGCACCCATACCACAGCAACAACTGTCCGGGCACTGGCCCAGAATCCCAAGCCGCCCCGGAAGGTCTTCTGTGTTGGCAAGACCTTCCGCCGCGAGAACATTGACCAGACCCATCTGCCCGAGTTCTATCAGATTGACGGCATCATCATTGACGAACAGGCATCGCTCGCAACCCTTTTCGGGACACTGGCCGAGTTCTACCGGAAGATGGGAGCAAGCGATGTCCGGTTCCGGCCCTCATATTTCCCTTACACCGAGCCGAGTGCCGAGGTCTTCTGCCGACTGGGCAATCTCGGCTGGGTGGAGATGGGCGGCTCAGGGGTCTTCAGGCCTGAGGTGACCGAACCCTTGGGCTGCAGGACCAGAGTTCTTGCCTGGGGTCTGGGCCTGGAGCGGCTGGCGATGCTCCGGTTCGGGCTCGACGACATCCGCAAGCTCTACTGGGCCGACATCAACTGGCTCCGAGAGGCGCAGCTTTGCCGGTAATCGGGCTTCCCACCGACCTGCTCCAGCGGCTCATCGGCAAAAGAGTTGAACGGGAGGAGCTGCTCAGCGCTCTGGAGCGGCTGGGAAGCGATGTTGAGGGGTATGCGGTTCTCTCTCGTTACCGGTGCGAGCGGTGCGACCATTTGACTGAAGCACTGGAGCATGAGGATTTCAACAACCGGTGCGAGGAGTGCGGCTCAGAGCGGCTGGTAGTGAGCGGCTGGAGTGAGGTGGTGCGCATTAACCTTCTGCCGGTCCGGCCCGACCTGTTTGATGCCGCCGGTCTGGCACGGGCGCTCAAGGGCTTCTGGGGAATCGAATCGGGCCTGCCCGAGTTCCACTTCCGCGATTCGGGCTATCGGTGCCGGGTCCGGGCCGGAATGGAGGCAATCCGGCCTCATATCGTCTGCTGCGTGGCGCGGGAGCTCAGACTTGACGAAGAGCTGGTGAAGCTCCTGATGAAGCTGCAGGAAAATCTCCACTGGGCCCTGGGCAGGGACCGGAGACGGGCATCAATCGGAGTCTATGACCTGGGAACGGTTCGACCCGACTTCGAGTTCCGGCCGGTGGCTCCGGACGGGGTCAGGTTTGTGCCGCTCGGTGGCATGCCTGAAGGCAGTCGGCAGGAGGCAACACCCCAGGAGATTCTTGAGGGTCATCCCAAAGGGTTGGCATATCGGCACCTGCTTACGGGCCTTGACAATTACCCCCTCCTGGTTGACTCCCGGGGCAGGGTTCTGTCAATGCCGCCGATAATCAACTCCAATGAAACCCGTGTCACCGAGAAGACCCGGGAGCTGTTTGTTGATGTCACCGGCCCGGACAAATATGCCATCACCAAAATCCTCAGCATCATCGCCGCAGCCCTCAGTGACCTCGGTGCCAGGGTCGAGACCGTCACCATCGAGTTTCCTGATGGCCGGACCGAGAAGACTCCGGATATGAGTCCGACAGTGATGAGCCTTGACCCGGAACGGACCAATGCGGTGCTGGGAGTCAAGCTGACACCAGAAGAGATTGCCGGCCTCTTGGCTCGGATGCGGGAGTCAGCCCGGGTTGAAGATAGCCGGGTTTTGGTTCAGGTTCCGGCTTTCCGTGCCGACATTATGCACCAGCAGGACCTGATTGAGGATGTGGCTATTGCCTACGGCTACCATCGGATTGAGCCGCGTCTGGTTCCCACAATGACCATCGGTCGGCCCCAGCCGATTGAGGAGCTTTCAGAGCTCTGCCGCCGGGCACTTACCGGTCTGGGATTCCTCGAGACTATGTCGCTGGAGCTCACCAGCCCCCAGGAGCACTTCTCAAAGCTCAGCCTGCCCGACTCGACACCGTGTGTCGTTGTGGAAAACCCGGCCACCGCGGAACAGACGATTCTGCGCCGCCATCTTTTTAGCGGCCTCCTTGGGACATTCCGGACCAACACCACCGCACCGATGCCCCAGAACATCTTTGAGATTGGCGACTGCTTCGAGCTTGATGAGTCACAGGAGACCGGTGTCCGCACCCTGCGCCGGGTGGCAATCGGTAGTGCCGGGCCCAGGGCCGGTTTTGCCGACATCCGGTCGGTGGTTGAAACCCTGGCAAGGGAGCTTGACCTTGTTCTGCGCTTCGAGCCTGATGAGCGGCCATTCTTCATCCCCGGCCGGGCGGCAAAGGTGAGCCGGCAACTGACCGACGGCAGATGGCAGGAATGGACTGTTCTCGGCGAGGTCCATCCTCAGGTGCTTGAGGCTTTCGGGATCACGCAGCCGGTGGTTCTGGCCGAGTGCGACCTGACTCAGCTCGTAGCCCACAGCTCATAGCACGTTATGCGCTGCCCCCATTGCGGTGAGCCGGTTGCCGCTGGGCAGGAGCGGTGCTTTGCCTGCGGGCAGCCTGTCAGGCGCGGTGGCGGATTGCGTCGGGAGGGATTGTTAGACTATCGAATCCTCTTGATTGCCGGTCTGGCTCTCCTGGTCGGAGTGTCCGGTGCTCTCGTGGCGCTCTTTGCCCGTCCCAAATCAAGCCCCAAGAAAAAGGACGTGAGGCCCAAGACCCGGGCGGTGCTCACTACTCAGGACTCCAGCAGTTGGGCCGCGCGGCTCCGCCGCGACAGTTTGCCGGTTTCTGTTGATGCCGGCCGGATTCAGCGGGCACAGCGGCAGCTCGATAAGCTTCAGGGCCGCTACGAGCAACTAAAACAGCAGGTCTTGGGCGAGTCACCGACCCCGGAACAGCAGCAACTCATGCGCGAGATTGACGTCGAACTTTCGCGGCTCAGGGGAATGGTCACCGGCTTTACTGGTTTACTTACTAGAGAGCAGCGGGACCGACTGGAAGAGGAGATTGCCGACGGCCAGCGCCGGCTTGCCAACCTGATATCCAAATTCGCCCGGGCGCCCAAGAAACGGTAAGACGGACTAAAACGGGGCAAACCGGGCACTCTCCCAGTAGGCCTCTTTCAGTGCCTCCTGCTGCTTCTTGAGGGCTGCGGCGTGGCCCTCCTCCCAGCGGACAAGCGTCTCAAAGAAGGTTCGGACATCGGGCCGGTCGGTTGTCTGAGCCAGTGACCGGTACCGCTGAATCGCCGCCAGCTCCAGTTGTAGTCCCACCGCCAGTGCGGTCATCTCCCAGTGGGCCTCTTTGAGCCGGTGCCGCAGGGCTGGCGAGAAGATGGGGCTGGTTTGGGCGGCATCAACCTTTGAGGCCAGGGTCAAAGGCTCGAACTGTTCACCGGCAAGGATGTGGCGAAACTGTCGCTGGAGGTATTCGAGATGCTGCCGTTCCTCATCCGCCAGTTGCTCAAACACCTGCCGGCCCTGGGCATCAACGGTCTTTTCGGCTGCGGTGGTGTAGAACTGGATGCCGGTCTGCTCGGCCAGCATCGCCTCCTTCAGCCCGTCAAGAATCGGGTCGGGATTCCAAGTCACGGTGCCCCCATCGCTAGTGCTCAACCTTGAGACCGGGATTCCGGTCCATTCCCGGCGCATAGTCGAGGACGACACTTACCCCGGTGATACTTCCGCCCGGGTTGAGCTGGATAAGGTCGCCGTAGTCCCACTGGTTGTTGCCGTTGCGGTCCCAGAACCCCCAGCCATCAACACCAGGGTCATACTGGCTGTTGCCGTTCACATCGTCCCAGACATCAACGAGAATCATCAAAGGCTGGGAGAGATTTACCGTGACGGTGAATGCGCCGGTTGACTGATTCACCTGGCCTGAGGCAATCGGATAGGCCACCGAGCCGCCCACCGTGTCCACAAAGGCGAAACAGTGGCTGGAAAGGCCGTGTCCGGGCCAGGATGCGGAGCCGGAAACAGTTGCCTGATTACCGCTCTGAATCAACGTGGCGTTGACATAGGTGGTGCAGTTGGCCGTGACATTGACATTCTCTTGCCAGTCCTGATAGCCGGTCAGGGTGAGCTTTATCTGGTGCTGACCGGCCGGGACATTGCCAATCACCGCCGGTGTCGTTGCGCCGGTGTTGTTACCATCGTACCAGATGGTTGCTCCCTGCGGGTTCGAATTTACCGAAATCCAGCCCTTGTCACCGCCCCCGCCACCACCGCCGGTCGAGGCGATAAACTTGGAGAGAAAGGCGGCCCAGTTAGTCGAAGAGAAGCGCAGCCGGACATAGTTGGCCGAATCGAAGAGCTGCGCCTGATAGGGGAAGTGGATGCACAGACCGCCGCGGGTCAGGCCGGTGACATTTGTCATCGTCATCGGCACCGCGGCATTGATAGCGTCAATCACATCCTGGGCGGCGTTCTTGATGAGGTTGATATTCTGCAGGTTCGGCTCCTGCAACACCTTCTTGCAGAACTCCCGCAGGTCAACAAATGCTGGGTCGTCGTACTGGGTGTAATGGGTATTGTTGAAGGCGTCAAGCACCTCGCCCCAGTGGTTGCCGGTCTCGGTGACTAGGTTGTTGCCGAGGGTGGCAATCTTGGCGGCTAGACCGCCGAGCGCGCTGAGGTCGGTGACCGCCATGTGGGACTGCTTCTGCTTGGCACGGGCGGTGGCGTCAACCGCCTCAACAATCTTCTTGGCGATGTCCAGGGGCGCCATGTCCGGGTTGGCGACGAGCTGGCCGAGCCACTGCTCCGAGCCGAGGATTGACTGCATCGGCATAGTGAACTGACAGGCGACCATGTAATCAGCGTTGTCCTTGAGCTCATAGGCAACCTCTACCATGGACATCAGGCAGGCGTGGAAGACAATCACATCAAAATGGAAGGTGTCGAGCGCGGCGCGGATGTCGGGCATGGACATCAGGTCACCGGCGCCGTTCTGCTCATCAGAGCAGGCACCGCGCCAGCCGCCGCCGTGGTCGTCAATGATGAGCAGGTAATGCTCGGCCGGATAGTGCTCGATTCCGTAGCGGATGAAGTTCAGGAGGGTCTGCTTGTCGGACATGTCCTTGGTCCCGAGGTTCTCCAGGACCGTGGAATGGAGCGAATCAGGCATCTCATTCTCGAACTTCTCGATATGGTAGTACTTGCAGTTACCTCCGGTCTTGAGCGAGCCGAGCAGTGCCACAATCTGAACCTCACTGGTGGAGCCGACCTTCTCCATCTCCTGGGCGTCGCCAATCACGAACGAGTTACCATTCTGCGAGTAGTCGAGATTGTTATTGCCATCCATGTAGGCAAGAATCGTCCACTTCGCCTTCGCCGTGCCCTTCTTGCACGCGGGCAGCAGAAGTGAAACAGCGGCAACCGCAAACACCACAACCAGACGCAACGGCCTCATCGGTCTCTCCTTTCTGATTTAGGGCCTAGCAGCCTGAGTAAATCTAGCCCGATTGACTTGTCTGTCAAGCTCTCCGCCTGATTCCCAGTCCGACCCGGGCGAGCACCTCAGGTATCAGCCGCACCTGATTCCGGTCAAGCTCCTTGATTTCCTCAGGCAAACAGTGCCAGGGGACGAGATACGGGCTGGTCCTTTTCTCTAAGTCCTTGGAGTCGCCGTAGGTCCAGCCGGCGTTCCGACGTTCCCTCACCCAGCGGTCGTGCTCCATCTCAGCCATCTTCTCAATTTCTTCTGGACTGAACCGGTCAAATCCGGTGCCCTCTTCTGCTGACACAATGATACAACCGATGGCCCTTAGTTTTTCCCAGATATGGCGCGCCGCCTGCCGGTTGGACTTCCTCAGGTCGTCAGGCAGTCTATCCCAAGGAACCATTGATGGATTCTGTTCCGGAGTGACGCCCTGCTCCTTCTGCTTTGCCACATAGTCTTCATGGATGGCACGGGCAAGATTTTCATAAATGTCCGTCTTGATTGGTGCGCTGGGGTAGTGTTCTGCCTCCATTCTTTCGTCCGGGCGCGGAACTATCATCAGGCCGGCAGCCCCGAATATGTCATGGAGTGCTTGAGCTACCGCTAGATACCTTTGCTGTTCCTGAGAGTTGAGGCGGCTCCATACCACCAGTCTCGGGTCGGTTTTCCTTTCCCTGTCGAACTCGGGAGCGAACCACCACCCCTGACTCAGCATCTCTCCCATCCAGCGATGATGGAACATGCGGGCAAGCTTCTCCCCGGGAATCTCGGCTTGTGGAAGTGTGCTACTTACGGGGACAATCCGAAAACTGAAGGTCTCTTCCAATAGACGCCAGACGAAGGTCGCCGTGTTTCGTGCCGAGGCCTTATCGCTGTCGGGCAACTTATGCCAAGGAGTTGGGTCAGGGGTGAGATATTGGTAGAAACCTGCGGCAAGTCGTTCAAGCTGGTTGAGAACCAGTGTTCTTTTGTAATGCTGCGCCAGTAGCCCAAAGAGGGTCTTCACATTTTGGCGCTGGGCATCTTTATGCGCATCGTCGAGCGCCGACCAGTCGGGGTTTTCCAACTCGCACAACTGCTCGGTCTCTTTCAGGGAGAGGTTATGCGAGACTGTCCCAGGCCGAACTTCGTAGCCTAGGGCCCAGAGATGGACCAGAATATTTGCCGCCCTTTCCCGAAACCATACCTTTTGCTCCTCGCTGAGTTGGTGCCAGTCGTTCGGTGGCGGGGTTGGGAAAGGGCAGGCAGGACCCAGCCCTATCCGGAACTGACACAACAGCCGGGCGACAGCCTCTTGGTCGGAGAGGACGACTATCTTTCCGACTCTTCCAAGCACTGCTGGGATATCATGAATCTGTTTGATATTCCACCCTTGCGCATCCTGGCCCTCTTTTGTATCCGGAAGGCTCTCCCAAGGTTTAAGCAGATTGTGGACCTTTCGGGCGTCGTCGCGCCTTTCGCCGTATTGCCATCCGGCGTCAAATCTTTCCTTCATCCAGCGCTCATGCTCCATCCGGGCCAGAAAAAGCACTTCAGGTCCGTAAGGATGATATGGGGGCAGGCCGCATGATTCCGGACGTGCTTCGCAGCCGATGGCACGCAGCTTCACGGCGATGTGGTCCACAGCACCCCGGTTCGACTCGCGGAAGTACTCCGCAAGCTCGGCCCAGGGCCGGTCGGCAGGCCGACCCCGCGCCGGGTTCATGTATAATTCATGGTTCGCCTTGGCTAGGACCTCTCGTTCATCATCAATTATCTCAAAGCCGGCCGCTTGAATAATTGCCGGTAGGCGGAGAGCGGCGATAAGCTTGCCCTTCTTGACTCTCGCCGTGAAGTCTCTGAATCTGGGATTTTGTAATCTGACGAGCTGAATAAGGATGCGGCGGAGCTGACGGCTGGTCAGGGCGTTATCACTACCTGCCGGGACAAGCCGATAGCCGAGATGGCCCAATGCCCCGACCAACCGACGGGCCCTCTCCCGGTGCCACTGCTTCCGAAGGTCGTTTTCCTCAAGCTCCGCCCAAGGCTTATTGTCACCCACAGGGATATCTTTTGGTTCGTCCGGGTCAATGCACCATGGATAAGGCAAGAAGTCATAATAGAAAGCCTCGGCCAGTTTCTCATAAACCACCCGTTCAATCTGGAGGTCAACAGCTGCCAGCAACTGGGGCAACTGCCGCACCATTTCCCGGTTGTACTCTCTAACCGGTTCGTCCAGCCTACCCCATTCGGTAAGCCAACGATTGGTGCGCTTATGCCCGGCGAGCTTTCTCTTCGAGGCGCGCAATTCGTCGGGATGCTTCCAGCCCGCTGCCCTTCTTTCCGCGACCCATCGTTCATGCTCCATTCGGGCAAGTTCCTCCACTTCTGCAGCGGTGAACTGAAATTGCCTGGCATCCCAGTCAACCATCGGTGAAACCCTGCAGCCAATCTTGTTCAGGCGGTAGCCGATGAAGCCGACCGAACGCCAACTGGAGATGCGGAATTCGTCATCGAGAAACCGCCAGGGCCGCGAAGAGGGTCTCTCAAGTTCCTCATCGCTCAATTCGGGGTCTTCAAATGTCCGGCGCAGGAATGATGCGTGAAGCGCCTGAGCGATTGTGTCGTGACCGCCGACACCAAGCGGTTCAGCCTGAAACGCCTGGTCCAGCAGACCGAAGAGGATGGGACATTCTTCTCCGCCCTGAGGAATTACCTGCAACCCCCTCTCCCTTCTGACAACCGCATATATTGGGACTTTCAGTCCACGCAGTCGTCGGGAGAGCACCAGTGCCGCCTGAAGCGACTGGGGCCCGGATTCAAGGCAGACATAGATTTTCGTCAAGTCACACTCACCGCGAACGTTGAAGAGAAAAGAGCCCCTCTCAAACTTGTCGGAAGGGACATCAACTCCGTGACCCACGAGGCGGCAGCACGACGAAAGTCTCGGGAAGTGGAGTGCAAGTTCCTCAGCAACCATTGGAGCATCAGGGCCGACTAGCTCTAACTGAAACTGGTGCAGGCTGCTGCTCGGTCGCTGATACCATTCTCGGCAAAGCCTTTCTGTCAGACAGCGGCCCATTGGGCCGGTGCCAAACAATAGGATGTGGGGCAGGCCGGAAAGCCGGCCGGGAACCGGTTCAAATGGGTTTGAGATAGTTACTAAAGCCCGGGCACCGATGCGATAAATGCTGAAGAACTCAAGGGCGAAATTAGCGCCCAAGTGACCATTGGTGCCAACGTTGGCAAACTCCCCACCGGAAAGCAGATGGCAGAGGCTCGGGTTGTGAACATGAGCCAGACATGTCAGCCACTTACTTGGCGGCTCTTTCTCCATTACCTTTTGAGCGGTAAGCGCAATCTCGGCATTCTTTTCATCATCACGGGTCACCGCGAATAGGCACCGCGCCATCTGGACATTGGCCTTCCTCAGCGTCTCTTCATCCTCGGCATTACCGATTATGACCTTTGCGCCCAGTTCCCGAGCTGGTCCAATTAGGTCGTTCTCTTTGTCCTGTTCAATTACTACAACCTTATGTCGGGTCGCCTGGAGCTTCTCCACGAGAGCGAAGCCTTTCTCTCCCAAACCGCAGACTATAATATGGTTTCCGTAACATTTCACTTTGAGCAACTGTATCTGCTCGGCGAAGAGACGCAGAATTGTCAGGATGGCGGTGGAGAAGGCGGCAAAGGCGAGCAGGAACCTCGCAAGATGAAGTTGCGGAGGAATGGCGCGGCTCGGGTCAGCGGCAGGGCTGAACTCCAGGACCAGAAGTTGCAGGGTGCGGTAGAGAATGTCAAATATGTTTCTGCCATCCAGATATTTGAGAAAACCACAGATACCGAGTCCGACTCCGACAAGGCCAAAGACAAGAATCCAGAACCACCAGTTTTTTATAAGAGCCACTAGCAACTCGCGTAGCCGACTGAAGAGACTTTCCCGTTTAGCCATGGCGGTCAATAAATTGAGAATCGTCTATCTGATGCTGGGGCGTGTCGCTCGGCTGACATCATGATGCCCTTAGGAACAGACTGCACTATAACACCAATCCGGTCGGCTGTCAACAGTTTGTGGAAACCCATCCAAGCGGTTTCTCCAAGACCGGTTGTCTGAAGGAGTCTAAAAACCTGACTTTGTCCGGTTGTTGGGACCGAACCAGAGCCGCTTCCAAGGGTTGGGCTAAAGGAGGCTCTGGGCAGGCGGCTCTGACCGGCGCCTGGCAAGAGACCAGCGCCGGTTCTAAGCGGTCAGCTCAGAGCGCCTTCTGGTCACGAGCCTCGGCCGATTCTGAAAACCGGTCTTAGAGTTCTACTCGGCACGAGTCTGAGATTGATTTTTGAAAGGCAACTTAGAAGGGTGGTAAGCCCCGAAGTGGTTCGG
>JBDRUJ010000030.1:314-14358 GCA_039801285.1 Caldifarciminota bacterium | reverse complement strand
TGGCGATAACCGGTTCGGAGAAGAAGGGATTGACAATAGTCGTCACCGAGGGATTCGGTGAGATGAAGATGGCGAAGCGGACATTTGAGCTTTTGACCTCACTTGAAGGCCGGATGGCATCGGTGAACGGCGCAACTCAGATAAGGGCCGGAGTTATCAGACCGGAGGTGATTGTGCCAAGGACCGACGGCGGCCAAGCGGTCAGCCCGAAGAGTGAGCTTGAAGGGGGCCTGGCTCTGGGCATGGCGGTGCGCATCATCCGCCAGCCGAACTTCGGCCGGATTGGCCGGGTTGCCGCGCTGCCCGTTGAACTGATGGATATCGAGACTGAGTCGAAGGTCAGGGTTCTTGAGGTGGAGCTGGAGGACGGCACGAGGGTTGTTCTGCCCCGCGCCAATGTGGAGATTATCGAGAGCTAACCCGTGCGCAGTCTCGCTGCTGGTCTGCTGATTGTCGCCTCAGCCCTTGCCGGGCCCGAAGGATTCGCTTCACTGAAGGTCCTGCCCGGAACAAGGGAATGCGGCATGGGCGGGGTAGGGGTGGCTTCGGCGTTCGGACCTCAGGCGGTCGCCTGGAATCCGGCAGCAACCGCATCGGTGCCGGTGTTTGCTGCCAGTGTCAACTATGTAAAGTGGATTCTAGATACCCATCACCAGTCGTTGTTTCTCGTGCGGAATCTGAAGCGGCTGAACATCGGTCTGGGTCTTGCCAGCTTCAGTGCTGGCAGGTTCGAGTTCCGGGAGGATGTCCCGACTGAGGAGCCGGTCGGCTGGTTTGCACCTACCGATTTCACCGGTTATCTGAATGTCGCGACTGCGCTCGGGCCAAAGGGTGAACTGGGGGTAACCGGCCGCTATTTCTACTCCAAGATTATGACCTATCAGGCGGCCGGGCCGGGGCTAGACCTGGGAATGCGGCTACGGCCGGTCAAGGGGCTGGTGGTCGGCGCTTCGGTGGTAGATTTCGGCAAGTGGCTCTCCTATCACCGCGACCCGTTCTGGCTGCCGACCCGGGGCCGACTCGGTGTCTGCTATGAGCTCCCGTTCGGTGAGAACAGGCTGATTCTTGCCTGTGACGGTTCCTACTTCTTCTTTTCCCGGACTGCCGGTTTCCAGGCCGGAACCGAGTTCCAACTGGGAAGGATTCTGGCACTGCGTGCCGGTTATGACCTTCTGGCAAGGGCAAACCATCTGAACTTCGGTTTCGGGCTCAACATCGGCGACTTCCGGATTGACTATTCCCTGGCGCCGCTCTGCTATGACCTTGGAGCCGCCCACCGCCTCTCGCTGGGGTTCGGATATTAGCGCCTGAGCGCGTAGATTATGCCTGAAGGCTGGCTTGATTTTGAAAAGCCCCTGGCCGAGCTCGTGGAGCGGCTGGAGGAGTTGACGGCAATTGGCGCCAAGGAGGAGATAAGGCGGGTCAGGGAGCAGATTGAGAAACTCAAGAGCCGGCTCTATGCTGACTTGACTCCCTGGCAGCGGGTCCAGCTTGCCCGTCATCCCCGGCGTCCCTATACCCTTGACTACATTGAGCGCATCGTGGTTGACTTTGTCGAACTGCACGGCGACCGGGCATTTGCCGACGACCCGGCGATGATTGCCGGGCTGGGAATGATTGATGGTCGGGGGTATGCAATCGTCGGTCAGCAGAAGGGCCGGGACACCAAGGAGAAGCTGCAGCGTAACTTCGGCATGGCCCATCCCGAAGGTTACCGGAAGGCTTTGCGGGTTATGGAGCTGGCGAGCCGGATGAATGTGCCGATTCTCTGTCTGGTTGATACGCCGGCGGCATTTCCGGGAGTGGGCGCTGAGGAGCGGGGTCAGGCCGAGGCGATTGCCCGGAATCTGAGGGAGATGGCGCTGATGCCGGTGCCGATTGTTGTAGCGATAACCGGTGAGGGTGGTTCGGGCGGCGCCCTGGCGATTGGCGTCGGTAACCGGGTTCTGATGCAGGAGAATGCGGTCTATGCGGTCTGTCCGCCTGAGGCCTGCGCCTCGATTCTCTGGCGTGATGGCGACCGGGCCCCGGAGGCGGCAAAGGCGCTGCGGATGAGCGCTCAGGAGTGTTTAGAGTTCAGTATCGTTGACGAGGTGGTCCCTGAGCCTTTAGGCGGGGCGCATCAGGACTGGGATGAGGCGGCCAAACTCCTCAAGAAGGCGGTTCTTGCCGCATTCAGGAGTCTGGCGGGAAAGAGTGGCGAAGAGCTGGTTCAGGAGCGGATTGAGAAGTTCCGGGCGATGGGTGCCTACCGCGAGCAAGAATCTTAGATGCGGACCGGCTATGTCGCCATTGTCGGCCTGCCCAATGTCGGCAAGTCAACACTGCTGAACCGCCTTCTCAAGCAGCATCTCTCAATTGTCGCGCCGAAACCCCAGACAACCCGGCACCGAATTCTGGGCATTCTGAACGGCCCGGACTATCAGGCGCTCCTTTTGGATACGCCCGGTATTCTAGAGCCGAAGTACCCCCTGCAAAAGTTCATGAAGCGGGAGATTGAGGAGGCACTGAAGGATGCCGATGTCGTCGTCCTTGTTGTTGATGCCAACCAGCCGCTTGATGAACTGACACCGGTCCTTCCGGCGCTTGACCGGAACAAGACCATTGTCGCTCTGAACAAGATTGACCGGGTGGAGAAGCGGTCGCTATTGCCCCTGGCCGAAGAGCTTGCCCGGTCGGGCCTGGAGCAGATATTCATGATTTCGGCACTGAACGGCGACGGAGTGGAGGACCTGAAGGCGGCGGTGGTGGCGCTGCTGCCCGAGGGAGAACCCCTTTTTCCCTCTGACCAGCTCTCAGACCGGCCCGAACGGTTCTTTGTTGCCGAGATTATCCGGGAGGCGATATTCAACCGCTATGGCGCAGAGATTCCGTACGCGACGACTGTGGAGATTGATGAGTTCAAGGAAAAGCCCGGGCACAAGGATTACATCCGGGCGACAATCTATGTGGAACGGGACTCTCAGAAGGCGATTATCATCGGCGCAGGTGGCCGGGCCCTGAAGAAGACCGGTTCAATCGCCAGAGAGGAGATTGAGCGGTTTCTGGGCAGGCCGGTTTATCTTGAGCTCTGGGTCAAGGTCCGGGAGAAGTGGCGACAGAACGAAAAGTTCATCCGCGAGACGGTCTATCGCCGGGATTAGCCTTCGGGCTAGGACATTTCACAAAGAGACAGGGTTCGCCCTGAAAGGTGCTGTCGGAGCCAATAGGGCGCCTATCAGAGTAGCGAATACCCGTTCTGAGGCTGCTGGAGAAGCCGGTTGGCAGGCACCGAACTTAGCCCACGCTAAGAGCCCATGAGCGGCTGAAAAGGTTGCCGGATGGATGGCTGGGCTTGAGGCAAAGTCTAGGGCTGCCGCAAAGGCCGAGTGAGATGCAGCCACCCTCAGAGGCTTCCTAAGGGAGGGAGAGGCGACATTTCCGACAGATTTCCCGACCGACTGGGGAACCGTCTCCCAGACGGCCAGGGAAAATGGTGTTTGGATTTGTAACCATTGAGAAATGAAATACTTAGCCAGAAATGCCCTCTGGAATAATTAGACGTATAAGTATAACGCCGGCAGTTCGGTAAACATTGCCGACAAGGCAGGGGCTGGCAGGCCTTTTCTGCTGATTGACGGACGCCGGTCGTTGCTCCAATAATGAGAGCTTCTGACTTGACAACCGGTGCGGTTTGGTGTAGATATAGAGCGAAAAAAAGGCGGCTAGGATGAGACTATTGCGCTTCAGGTCCCGGATGAGAAAGATGGACCGGATGCGGATAACGGTCTGGACCCGCATCAAGCAGCTTCTGCTTTTCCTCTACGGTCTGTGCATTCGGGTCAAGCTGGTCGGTAACACCCGGCTTGTTGTTCCGCTCCAGCGCAGCTTCATCGTTGCGGCCAACCATCTCAACGGGGCAGATTCGGTTGTCCTGCAGGTTGCCCTCCGGACCCGGCTCTTCTTTGCAACCTCCCGGAAGTGGTTTCTTGGCCGGTTCTCCCGCTTTGTCCTCTGGCACATCTGTGATGGCATACCGGTCGAGCCGGGCGACGCCCTGGGCAGCGTCTCGGGTCTCCGCCACTGCATCTCCACCCTGCAGGCCGGCGGCAGCATCGGAATCTATCCGGAAGGTGAGTTCAATAAAGGCGGCAGACTCACCCACCTCTACGACGGCACCGCCTATCTTGCGGCCCGGACCGGCACACCGATTCTGCCGGTCTATATCCGCAACCTGAGGCTCCGGACGAGAATCATTGACACCAACCGCTCCATTGAGTCCTGGACCGGTTTCCTATCGGTGGCCGAGAATCTGTTCAATACCAACCTGGAGATTGTGGTTGGCGAGCCGATTGTGCCTTCCGGTGCCCCGGTCAACAATCCTGCCCAGCTCAGGGATGAAATCAGCCGCATCAACGCCGAACTCCAGAAAAGTTTCGACCGTCTCGCCGCCTTCCGGAACTGAGCAGAATCGGATTTCTGTTATGAAGGCTTACGGCTCGGGCGGAGGCCAGACCGCCATGCAGGCGGTATTGCCGCACCGGACGTGTTCGGCCGGGGTTATCTTCAGACAGCGGGGACAGGGGCACTTCCGAATGGTCCCATCCGGCTCAAGCAGCGCCTCCTCCTCCCAACTGAAGCTACACTTCTCGCAGAAGTAGCCGGCAAAGGTCTCATTCCGGTTACAGCTTGGACAGCGGCTGCGCTGAACCATCGCGTCAATCATAGCCAAAGGATAACAGCTGTCAAGCAAGGTTTATTTCTGCGCCCGGATACAGTTTACCAGTGTAGAGAATTGTTATTTCTGTGTGGCGGCTGCCGCTTTTGTCATTCCCGCGCAAGCGGGAATCCATCTCTCTTATGTGTTTATGGACTCCTGCTTTCGTAGGAGTGACAGCAGTGCAGCGCGGAATGGCTGATGACTGTTTGCCACATACAGTTTTGTGCGGGACAGCCAATGAGAAGAGGCCGGCAGCCGTTTGAACGACGGCGTTCTCGCGAACTACATTCACTAGCCTTGACAATTGGAGATTGTCGGATTAGGATGGGTTATGAAGAGTCTTGTAGGACTCTTGACGCTGGGCACTTTCGGCTGGCTGTGGATGATGTTTGTTCTCCTGGCCGGGCTTGTCGGAGTTGCCGCGGCCGTGTTATGGATATGGATGCTGGTGGAGGTTCTCACCCGCGAGAGTGACGAAGGCAACAACCGGCTCATCTGGACATTGGTGATTGTCTTCACCCACTGGCTGGGCGCCCTTATCTATCTGATTGTCCGTCGGCCGGAGCGCATCAGGAAGTTTGGCAGATAGTCAGTTATTCAACCCAAAACAGGGAGGCTGATTGTGAAGAGAGTTATGGTCTGTTTGCTGCTTGTCGCCCTCTGGAAGCAGGCTCAGGCAAAAGATGGTGAGGTGGTTGCCGGTCTTGATTCGCTGGCTCGGGCAACACTCAATGCCGGACTCCAAATCCAAGGGATAGGGGAGAAGGAGCTCGGTTTCTACAAGCAGTGGGCAATTGACAGCTTCTTCCGGCTGAAGGTTGTTGACCAGCTTTTAGACCATCCGCTTGAGACCCCGGGCTATACCGAGCAGGCTGCGGCCAAGGTGTGCAGTCTTGAGGAACGACCAGTTGCGCTTCTTGAGGAGATGTGGAATGAGATTGATGTGAGGTTTACCAGCCGGGATTCAGCCAGGCTCGTGCAGGAAGTGATGGCTGAGGCGAAAAGGCCGGGACTGGAAGGGACGGGAGCTCTGCCGCCAAGCCTGTCTAAGGCAATCGGGCTGGTTCTTGCCGGGTTCCGGGTCGGTGACCGGTATCTGAAGCGGGCAATCGCCAACATTCCGAAGGATGAGCTTGACCGGCTTCTGGGCGAGGCGCCGGACTTCTGGCGGGACTCGGACGACACGCTTGAGAAATCGCTGGCTGGTGTCCTGCACCGTGAGTTCGGGTTGAGTTATGACACCTCTCAGGAAGTAAAGTCTGAGACCTTGCTTGCCTACTCGCGTAAGATTGACCGGCGCTCGATAGCCCTCTCCGGTCTGGCGGTGATGATTGGCGTCCTGGAGGCGAAGAGGGTTCTTGAGGCTTGGCCGCCGCAGTTCGGTCACGAGGCCCAGTTGAAGACGGTTGAGCAGGTAACGGGGGGCGTCCACTTCTTTACCGAGACCGAATGGGGAGATGTCATTGTCGGGTCGGGAGAGGAGAATATCTATAAAAGGGATGCCTCTCTTCTCATCGAACTGGGCGGCAACGACCAGTATCAGAACCGGGCCGCGGGCGCTATCGGCATCCTTTCCCATCCATTCAGCGTGGTCATTGACCTTGGGGGTGACGACACCTATTTTGCTGACCGGCTTTTCTCCCAAGGCGCGGCCCTGTTCGGAGCCGGGGTTCTGATTGACTGCGCCGGCGACGATGTCTATCGCAGCAACCATTATTGCCAGGGTGCGGCAATATTCGGGACCGGACTCTTATGGGACTGCTCAGGCCGGGACATCTACGAGGCCGGGTTCTATGGACAGGGTGCGGGCCATTATGGCGTGGGACTGTTATTGGACAACGAAGGTAATGACTCCTATCGTTCATTCTGCTATTGTCAGGGGTTTGCCTCAACCTGGGGCTATGGACTTCTGGCTGAGATGGCGGGCAATGACATCTATTACGCCGGAGGCCGATATCTTCATGAGCCGCTCTTACCGAGAGAATATCGCTCATTCAGCCAGGGTTTTGCGATTGGCCAGCGGCCGGATGCCGCGGGCGGCATCGGATTCCTCTGCGACAGGTCGGGCAACGACTTCTACGACTCTGAGGTCTTCGCCCAGGGCACAAGCTACTGGTATTCGTTGGGCATGCTCTGGGACGGCAGCGGCTTTGACCACTATTCAGCCCAGCAGTATTCGCAGGGGGCAGGGATTCACCTCTCGGTCGGAGTCCTGATTGACGAAGAGGGTAACGACTCCTACTTTTCAAGGCTTGGTCCGAGCCAGGGTGAAGGGCATGACCTTTCGGTCGGGGTCCTGATAGACCGTAAGGGTGATGACGGCTACTACGCATCGGGCGGCCAGGGGATAGGCTTGACGAACTCAGTCGGCCTGTTCCTGGACTGTGATGGCAATGACTGGTTCATGGCGTCGGAATCGCTTATCTGTCAGGGCTCCTCGAACTGGGCACGGGGTTTTGGCGGTATCGGCATATTCTTAGATTTGGCAGGCCGGGACCAGTATCCGGCAAGAAACATTGCTCAGGACCAGAGCCGCTGGACAAAGGGAACTTATGGCTCAGGCATTGACCTGCCCAGACCGGCAACGGTGATTGACTGGGAGCCGGATGTTGACACGACTGAGGTTGAGGTGGACACCATCACCCAGCCGGTTGATTCGGTCTTCAGGACCGCATCAATCTGGCAGGTCGGCAATGCGGTGAAGAAGGTAAAACGGGCTAGGAAGCAGCTCATCGCCCTGGGCAGGAAGGCGATTGAATATGTCTTTGAGAAGAAGGCCGACACCAAGGATGGACTCGAGTCTCAGGCGATAGAGGCGCTCTTCAAGGCATGGCCCGATACGGCAAAGCCCTATCTCTTCCGGCTCCTGCGGGACAACCGCTGGCAGGCAAGGCAGAACGGCGCCTACTGGCTCGGCGAGCTGAAGGAGAATGGACGGGATGGGGTGGACTCAATTCTTTTGGCTCTCAGGGAAAAACGGATTACCCCCAGGCGCGGCGCCTATGCCCTGGGCCAGATTGGCGACTCACTGGTGGTGCCGCAGATTCTCTATCTATTGAGGGACACCCTTGAGGTTTCGCGCATCGTCACGGCCGAGGCCTGCGGCAAGCTCAAAAACCCGGTTGCAATTCCCCATCTTATCAGGACCCTTGGTGACAGGTTCTTCACAGTCAGGAGTGCGGCTGAGGCCGGGCTGGTCGCAATGGGCAGACCGGCGCTGGAGTCATTGCTTGCAAACCTGCCAAGGCTCAAGGTGCCGGCTCTGGGACATGCAATCCGGGCCTGCGGTGCTCTGGCAGCGAAGCTCGACTCGGCTGAGCAGGGGCAGTGGTTGCCGAAGTGCCGTGAGGCCATCCTGCCTTATATCAAACACAACGAGCCGTTTGTCAGACTGGTCTCGGTTCAGGCGCTGGGCGAGATTCTTGATGAACCGACGGCTCAGGCGCTGAAACAGGCACAGGCAGAAGAGAAGAACGAGTTTGTCCTGACCGCATATCGCCAGACTCTGGGAACCAGGTAGGAGTAACATCCATCTCGCGATTTGACAGCACGAGATTCTGGTTATAATTTCTCTATGCCGCAGAGAGTCCCAGGCGGTCTCAATCGCTTCATTGAGCCGCTCAATTGGCGCCAGATTGAAGTTCTGCGGAAAATGACCGGCGAGCAGCGGTTGCTGCGGGCCCTGGAGATGATTGCGACCGTCTGGCGCATTACCGCCGACGCCATTCGCAACCAGAATCCGGGTATCAGCGAAGAGGAGCTGAAAACGAGGCTCAGAGAACGGCGGTCATGAGTGAGTTCGAGGCGGTCCTTGTCAAGGTAATTGAGGTCATGGACCGGCTGAGACTACCCTACATGCTGACCGGCGGGTTGGCAGTCACGTACTACGGCGAGCCGCGCACTACGCATGACATAGACCTGGTGGTTGTCATCTCGGCCGCTGACGTTACGCGCATCAAAGCCGCACTCGAACCGGACTTCTTCGTTGATGAAGAGTCCATAAGGGCGGCGCTACGCGAAGGCAGCATGTTCAACGCCATTCATAAAGAGTCGGGATTCAAGGTTGACTTCTGGATGCTCAGAGATGATGCGTTCAGCCAAGTTAGCTTCTCACGCCGGGTTCGGGTCAGGGTGCTCGGGATTATGATAGCCCTGCCTACTGCCGAGGATGTGATTATCGGCAAGCTGGACTGGTTCAAGCAGTCGGACATTGACAAGCACTACTCAGATGCTCTCGGTGTCTGTCGGGTGCAGGCTGGTCGGCTGGACATCTCTTATATTGAGCAGTGGTGCCGACACAAGACAACCTTTGAGTCTTGGCAACGGCTCTTGCGCGAAACTGGAATGTGACATGGTTTCAGGGGGCAGGGCCGGAAACAAGGAGCCGAAAAGAGGAATGAGATGAAACCAATAGGAGTTTTGTTAGGAGTCCTATTAGCGATTGGGGTTGCCGCAGGTGTGAACATCCTGCCCAACCCTTCGTTTGAGGTATGGCTTGATACAATCGGGGTGAACCTGCCTCTGGGCTGGTTGACATCGGAGCTTGCCCATCCCGGTTCGGCGATGAAGGACCCCAATTCCCACAGCGGTTCCTGGTGTGTCCATCTTGTGGCGAGTGAGACTTCAGCCTATGCCGCTACAACAACCATCGTCCGCGAGGGTTATTCCTATCGGTTCGCGGGCTGGGTCAGGACGCCGCAGGCGCTGGGTGGTTCGTTTGTCCTGGAGTGGCTGACCATGCTCGGCTCGCCGATTGGGATGCCTGTTGTTATCCCGACATATTATTCCACCGGATATCGAGAATATTCAAGATGGGTCACCGCTCCTGAGTCGGCGTTCTTTATCGTGGTATCGTTTGCGACCCTGCCCGGAATTGAGGCCTATCTTGATGATGTGACGCTGGATGATACTGCCCTGGCGGCGCTGGAGGAAGAGGCGGTTGCAGTCTCACAGCCGGTTCGGTTGCGCAAGGTGGTTGTTGCTAATGGCCAGGGCTGCTGGCCGATAACGGATGGCTGCCTGTTTGACCTTTCGGGCCGCAGGATTCAGAGGCAGGTCAGACCGGGGGTCTATTTCGTTCTTCCAAAAGCAGCTATTGACCGGCACAGGTAAGCGGCTATAATTCCAGCCCGCCAGACAACGGTCAGGCGGCTGGAACAGAGTTTATCCGGACAATCGCAGGCCAATAAATCTATAACAGGAGGATATAATGTCAGATTCGGTCAATGCCTTTATGGAAGGCATTATTGCGAAGAACCCTGGTGAGAAGGAGTTTCACCAGGCGGTGCGCGAGGTTGTTGAGTCGCTTTGGCCCTATCTGGAGAAGCATCCGAAGTATCGGAAGGCTAAGATTCTGGAGAGGATATGCGAGCCGGAAAGGGTCATCATCTTCCGGGTCCCCTGGGTTGATGACAAGGGCGAGATGCAGGTCAATCGCGGCTACCGGGTTGAGATGAACTCGGCAATTGGGCCTTACAAGGGCGGACTCAGGTTCCATCCCACCGTCAATCTCGGACTGCTCAAGTTCCTTGCCTTTGAGCAGGTGTTCAAGAATGCCCTGACAACCCTGCCGATGGGCGGCGGCAAAGGCGGCAGTGACTTTGACCCAAAGGGCAAGTCGGATAACGAGGTGATGCACTTCTGCCAGAGTTTCATGAATGAGCTGTTCCGCCACATCGGACCTGATACCGATGTGCCGGCGGGCGACATCGGGGTTGGTGCCCGGGAAATCGGGTATCTCTTCGGTCAGTACAAGCGGCTGCGCAATGAGTTTACCGGTGTTCTGACCGGCAAGGGTATCAACTGGGGCGGCAGTCTTATAAGGCCCGAGGCGACCGGCTACGGCGCGGTCTATTTTGCCCAGGAGATGCTGGCAACCAGAGGCGACTCCATCAAGGGCAAGGTCTGTCTTGTCTCCGGCTCGGGGAATGTTGCTCAGTATACGGTTGAGAAGATAAACCAGCTGGGCGGCAAGGTGGTGACTCTCTCCGACTCCAACGGCTATATCTATGATGAGGCGGGAATCACCCAAGAGAAGCTGGAGTTTGTGAAGGAGCTGAAGAATGTCCGCCGGGGTCGGATCAAGGAGTATGCCGAGAGGTTCAAGGGCGTGGTCTACACGCCGGTTGACCCGAAGCTTGACTACAACCCGCTCTGGAACCATAAGGCCGATTGCGCCTTTCCAAGCGCTACCCAGAATGAAATCAACGGCAAGGATGCCGAGAATCTGATGAGAAACGGTGTGTTTCTGGTTGCCGAAGGCGCCAATATGCCTTCTACCCCTGAGGCGATAAAGGTTTACCTTGACCACAAAATTCTCTACGGGCCAGCCAAGGCGGCCAATGCCGGCGGTGTCGCAACATCGGGCTTGGAGATGTCTCAGAACAGCCTGAGGCTTTCCTGGAGCCGTGAGGAGGTTGACCAGAGGCTGCAGGGAATCATGAAGGCCATCCATGCCCAGTGTGTTGCCTATGGCAAAGAGGGCAACTATGTGAACTATATGAACGGTGCCAACATCGCCGGGTTTGTGAAGGTTGCCGATGCGATGCTGGACCAGGGTGTGGTCTAGGTTCGCAGTCAAGAGCAGTGCGGGCGGGAGCCGATAGCGGCTCCCGCCGCGCTTTCTGGTTTGACCATTGGTGTCAATCGAGTTATAATTTATATTGGCAGAGGGCAACGGTGAGAGGCCGTTTCCCTTCGTTATTAGGATTGGATATCTCAGTAATGTCTGAATGCGTCGAGCAGGCGCGTAGGAGGCTAAGTGATGCGCTTTACTGTCCTTATTCTTCTGACTGTTTTCGCCGGGGCAGGCCTTGGTAGCCCACACTTGAGCTGGGTTAGCCAGGCCGCTGGTCTTGACATTCGCCTTTCGGTAGAAGAGGTGGCGATTGACTCGGTTCAGGTCGAGGGGAGAGGTTTTGCCACAGTGAATCTGCCCGAAGCCGGTTTCACTCTAGAAATCGGCAAGCCCCTGGTGCCGGTTTATTACCGGCTGGTTGAGGTTCCATTCGGAGCTGAGCTGAGCATTGAGGCGAGTTGCGAAGAGGTCGAGGAGCGGAGTTTAGGGCTGCCGCTTCTTCCCAGACAGGAGCCGGTCCCGAAGTCCGGGCCGAGACCTTCGTTTGTCATGGATGAGAAGGTTTACAGAGCCGATGAGTTCAGTCCAGATATCGGAGCGCGCATCCTTGAGATTGGTGAGATTCGTGGGCATCGGGTTGCGACGGTTGAGATAAGGCCGGTGAGCTACAACCCGGTGAAAGGTGTTCTGAGGTTCAGCCGGAAGATGGTGGTGAAGGTGCGCTGGGCCGGCGCCGACTGGGAAAGGACCAGAGTGATGCACCGGCGCTACGATTCGCCCGCTTACCAGGGCCGACTCAGAGGTATCGTGCTGAATGCCGAGAGTTTTGAGGAGGACATGGTGCCACCGTTGCCCATCGGTCTGCTTATTATCGTGCCTGATGAGTGGCAGGCGAATGTTCAGCCTTTGGCCGACTGGTACCGGCGCAAGGGGTTTCATGTCTTTGTGCGAAATCTGACTCAGGTGGGTGGCGGCCAGGCTAATACGGTGAAGGACTATATCCAGGATGCCTATGACCACTGGCCGGTGCCGCCCGACTTTGTTCTTCTGGTCGGGGATGTTGACCGGATTGGCTACTTCACCGGTCAGGGCCAGGGCAATCCGCCGACCGACCTGAACTTTTCGCTGGTTGCGGGCAGCGACTATTTTCCGGATATTGATGTGAGCCGGCTGTCGGTTGCGACTGCCAGCCAGCTTGACAGCCTTGTCGTGAAGACGGTCAACTATCAGAAGAATATATGGTCGAATGGAACCCAGTGGTGCCGGAAGGCATATTTCATTGCCTCATCCGATGGCGGCAACCATCAGGTGGCGGAGGGGACCCATTTGTACTGCATGAGAAAGATTAGGCCGATGGGCGTTGTCTGTGATTCCCTCTGGCTTTACTATGGAACCGGCACGCCGATAACCACCGCGCTCAACACCGGCCGGGCCTGGGTCACCTATTCAGGACACGGCGGCGAGAACTGCTGGGCCGACCCCAGTCCCGATTTTGACATTGGTGCGGTTCACGCCCTGGCCAACACCGACATGGTGCCGTTTGTCCAGACCTATGCCTGTCTATCGGGTAACTTTGCCTCAACGAGTTATCCGGAATGCTTTTCCGAGGCGTGGATAAGAAACGGCTTCCGGGGCGGAATTGCCCATCTGGCATCTACGGTGACATCTTACTGGACTGAGGATGACACCCTCCAGCGTAGGGTCTATGACTATATGTTCGACTCCCTCTGGACATGGATTATGGGCGGTGTCAACAGGGCGAAGCTGAAGTACTATATCCAGATGGGCAACAGTTCCACCACCCGGCGCTACTTTGAGATGTACAACCTCATGGGCGATGGCGCGGTTGACCCGTACTGGCAGGAGCCGCAGCCTTTGACCGTGACCCATCCACCGGTGATTCCGATTGGCAGCTATCAGCTACGGGTGCTGGTCGAGGCATCGGGTCGGCCGGTGGAGAATGCCCTGGTGGGAATAACCGCCAAGAATGACAGTCTGGTATTTGCTTCGGACTGGACCAACTCAAGCGGTGAGGCCATGCTGGAGGTCACAACTACCCAACCCGACTCAATCTTCATCACGGTCACCGGCCACAACCTTGCCCCTTATCTTGGTGCCGCAATGGCCTTGCCCCCAAGCGGACCATATGTGATGTTCCTGAGGCATCTGGTCGACGACTCGGCAGGCGGGAACAACGACCATATCATCAACCCGGGCGAGACGATAAACCTGCCGATTTGGATGAAGAACTGGGGCAATGAGACAGCCCAGAATGTCCAAGTCTGGTTCAGCACCACCGACACCAATATCGCGCTCATTGATACTGTCAAGAGCTTTGGAAGCATTATGGCGCAGGATTCGGCCTGGACCGGCCCGGACGGATTCAGATTCGCTGTGGCGCCGTCGTGCACCAATGGCTACAACCTGAGGTTTACATTGACCGCGCGGGACGCCAACGACTCGGTCTGGACGTCGTTTCTCACCCTGTCGGTTGGCGCTCCAGTGCTTCAGTTTGTCTCCTGTCGGGCGATTGACTCACCACCAGGTGGCAACGGGAACGGGATGATTGAGCCGGGCGAAGTCGGGGATGTAATTGTGACCCTGCGCAACATTGGTCTGGGCAACGGCTATGATGTGACCGGTGTGCTCCGTTCCGGTGATGCCAGGTTATTGGTTCTCGACTCCATGGCATCATTCGGCATCATTCTCAGGGACACCACCGGCAGCAACGAAGCGGACCGGTTCCAGGTCCGGGCCGATGCCTCGAT
>JBDRUJ010000030.1:0-304 GCA_039801285.1 Caldifarciminota bacterium | reverse complement strand
ACCCAGGTGCCCTGCACACTGGTCGTCAACACCGAAGGCCGAACCTGGTTGCGGGTGTTTGAGCTGGCGATTGGCGTCATCCGGAGTTGCGACCCGGTGCCGGATGGACCCAGGACTCCGGCGCTCTACTGGGCCTACGAAGATGTCGACACCTTCTACAACGAGCGGCCCCAGTTCAACTGGGTGGAAATCAACACCGTCGGCACCCGACTGACGCTGGGTGATGACGAGACACGGCAAATCAGCCTGCCCCCAAGCTTCGGCCCGTTTGTCTATTACGGCCAGAGCTACAATCAGCTCTCCA
>JBDRUJ010000029.1:0-14804 GCA_039801285.1 Caldifarciminota bacterium | reverse complement strand
GCCCCGGAACGCATCGGCAAAACTCTCAACCGCCACCTCCCGCGCCCGCTCCTCATCCCGCAACTGGCGCAGCGCCAGAAAATAGATGCCGTCATAGAACCGGCGATAAAGCTCCTCCAGTGCCAGCTCATCCTGAGCCTTTGCCCGCTCAACCAGCTCCTCTTCAGAAACCCCGGCAAGAGCCGACTGCCGGTTGGGCCCTCGGTCAGGTTGGCCTTGGGCAAGAGGTGCTCTTTCCTGCTCCGAGCTCATGGTTCAGAGCCTAACCGCTTCACCTGAACTGTCAATCCTTGGCATTCAGCCTCTGGACAACCGCATCCCGGACCCTTCTCAACAGCTTCGGGTCAAGACCCCGCGCCCGCCACTTCATCTCCAGCGCCTGGAACTCCTGCTCAATCCCAGGGTACTGGGGCCTGCGCCAGACCCGGTAAACCTCCCGGCCAAAAACCTGATACCAGAACCTTGTCATCCGCGGCACCCCTGCCGGGTCGGTAACCTTGGCAACCGCCTCAGCAACCCTTGCCAGAACCAGTGCCTGAGCCTGATAACGCTCAGCCATCTGCTCCCTCAGACCACCAAACACCTCACCGATGCGGCCCGGCTCCAGCTTCCTGTAATACTTCACCAGTGCCTGGGCCGAACCAACACCCCTATCTGGCTCTCTCTTCTCGGCGTTTTTCATGGCTAACTCCTTTCTTCTCAATAACTTCGCCTTTTCTTTGCCCTTCCCCATCCTCACCCCCTCACATCTCCCGATATATTAGTTGTCAAAAAAGGCAAAAACATAACGCAGAAATGCAAATTTCCTATTGGCTGAATCGCCTGGGAGGCGGCCTCCCTCCCACTTCCGATTCCGGTTTCGGACTCCCATTCTGACCCGGCTCCGGTCAGAGCCACGCTTTCCGCAACGGCTACTCCTTCGGCTTTGGCTTCGGCCCGGGCCTCGCCCAAAGCATTGGCCGCTCTCTCCATCCCTGTCGCAGCCTGAGCCTCGGCTTCGGCTTCCCTTCCCCTCTCACTTGCTCCTCCAGTCCCAGCCCCGCTTTCCGCCCCGGCTCCCGCCTTAGTCTTGGCTTCGCTTCACCATTCCGTAGGCTTGAGCTTTACCCTTGGCAGACAAAGTATGCTTGACAACCCAAAATGACAAAATAGAATGGCTCAGCCTCCACGTTTGATATGCAAGGCAAATGTTCTCCACTCATGTGGGGGTGAACCGAGACGGTTCCATCCTCCTTCTTTTTGTCCCACTGCTTTGCTCAGCTTGACTCACCCTGAGCCTGCCGTAAGATTGCTGAAACGAAAAGGAGCATCTCTTGAAGGAACGATTCGGACTGCTCTTTCCCGGTCAGGGCTCGCAATATGTCGGCATGGGCCTTGACCTTTATGAGAAGTTTTCCCAGGCACGGGATGTTTACGAGAGGGCCGAGCAAATCCTTGAGCTGCCTGTAAGGAAACTCTCTTTTGAAGGGCCTGAAGACGAGCTGCGCCAGACCCGCTACACCCAGCCGGCAATCCTTGTCCATTCGCTTGCCGCCCTTGCCTGCCTGTCGGACTTGAAGCCAACAGTTGCCGCCGGCCACAGCCTGGGCGAATATTCGGCACTCTATGCGGCCGGCGCCCTGGATTTTGAGTCGGTTCTGAGGCTGGTGAAGCGCCGCGCCGAGCTGATGTGGGCCGAGGGCGAGAAGAATCCGGGAACAATGGCTGCAGTCATCGGCCTTGATGCCGGAACGGTTGAGGCCTTGTGCAAGGAGGTTTCGGGCGTTGTCGTCTGCGCCAACTACAATGAGCCGAAGCAGACGGTCATATCCGGTGAGATTGAAGCGGTGAAACAGGCGGCAGAGCTGGCAAAGCAGCGGGGCGCGCTCAAGGCTGTCATGCTGCCCGTGTCCGGCGCCTTCCATTCGCCGCTGCTTCGGGAGTCGGCTGCCGAGTTTGCCGACTATCTGGGCCGGTTCGAGATTCGCGACCCGGCATTTCCGGTCATCGCCAATGTAACTGGCAGGCCGGAGATAACAAAAGATGAGGTCCGTGCCAACCTCTCAAGACAGCTTATCAGCCCGGTGCGCTGGGTCGAGACAATAGGGAGTGCCCAGGCCCTGGGTGTCAAGAACTTCTTTGAAGTCGGGCCGGGACAGGTTCTTGCCGGACTGGCACGGCGCACGAGCCGTGAGCTGGCTGTTATGCCTCTGGGCAAGGCATCAGAGATTCAGTCCCTGCTGGAAAGGGAAACCGCATGAACTGGAAGCTGTTGCTTGTTACCTTCGGCAGCATCCTTCTGGCTGAGCTCGGCGACAAGACCCAGCTTGCCACCGTCTCATTTGCCGCTGCCAGCCGCTCCTTCTGGCCGGTCTTCATCGGCAGTTCCCTGGCGCTCGTGGCAACATCCCTTATCGGCACTCTTTGCGGCAGTCTCCTTGCCCGGTTTCTGCCTTTGCGCTGGGTCAACATCGGCGCCGGTGCCATCTTCATCACGCTCGGCATTCTCCTGATTCTCCGCAACCTGCGCGGATGAAGGTCAAGTGCCGGCCCGAGGACTTCCGGGTCCAGGAGATTATAAACCTCAGGCTGAAGCCGAAGGGCGCCTATTCAATCTACCTGCTGGAGAAGAAGGGCTGGAACACCCTTGATGTTATCCGGCACCTGGAGGAGCGGCACCGGCTCCGTCCCCTTTCCCGTGCCGGTCTCAAGGACCGCCACTCCCATTCCTTTCAATATCTTTCCAAACCCGGGCCCGGGCCAAGGTCAATCAAGGAGAAGAATTACTCTTTGCGGCTTGTCGGCATGGCCGATGAGCCGGTTACCCGTGAGGCACTGGTCGGCAATAGCTTCCGAATCACCCTGCGCAGCCTGACCGATGATGAGCTTGGGGCAATCCAAGCCGCAATTCCTGAGGTCCGGCGCTACGGCTTCCCAAACTACTACGACGAGCAGCGCCTCGGCTCGGCCCGGCATGGCAAAGGTTTCATCGGCCGCAAGCTCATTGACCGCCATTACAACGGTGCGCTCAAGCTCTATCTGGCGACCCCTTCAGCAGCCGATGACCCCAAGACCCGGCACACCAAGGCTCAGATTGGAGCCAACTGGGGCGACTGGCAAAAATGTCGGGCGTTTGCTCCTGCCGAAGCCCGACCGGCACTTGAGTACCTGACACTTCATCCCAGGAGGTTCGACAAGGCTGTTCAGCTTCTGCCCCGCACCATGCTTGAGCTCTTCATCAATGCCTATCAGGCCTGGCTCTGGAATGAGATTCTTGCCGCCCTGCTCAGGGAAATCAGGGTTGTTGCAGCAGAGCTCTCCTATCCCTTTGGCAAGCTCGCATTCTATCGCAGCCTCTCCCCTGCCGATTGCCGCTACCTTTCAGGCCTGACCATCCCCGCGCCCGGGCCAAAGGCGGTCTTTGCCAGCGACCGGGTTGCTAGAATCACGAGTGAAGTCCTGGCCCGCGAAGGCCTGGAGCTGAAGGACCTGAAGCTTGGGTTTCGTATCAAGGGTCTTTTCTTCAAACCTTATGACCGGCCGGCGATTGCGACTCCCAGAAATCTCAACTCCGTTCAGCCCGAACCCGATGAGCTCTACCCCGGCAGAAAGAAACTGACGCTCAGCTTCTTCCTACCCAGCGGCTCTTTTGCCACCATCCTAATCAAGCGGCTGAGCCTCTTTAGCTGATGGCGACACTTCTGGTGCTCACTGTCTTCACCATCTTTGACATCCCCAGCCCGTCATTTGACCCGTCACTGAGCTGGTTTACCCTTGAGACAGAACACTTTGCCGTCCACTTCTCCTGCCGGGGAAGGCTGACCGAGGAGCGGGTCAGGTTTGCCCAGGATGTTGCTGACATCTGCGAGGAGGTCCATGCGACACTCACTCCGGTTGTTGGCTGGGTTCCAGATGGCCGCACCCAGGTGGTCATCGCCGACTTCTACGACTTCCATAACGGCTGGGCCGCACCCCTTCCGGACAACACCATAACAATCATCCCCACACCGCCAGCCGGAAGCCGGGTCAATGACGACAACTGGCTCCGCACCCTGATTATCCACGAATACTCCCACATCCTCCAGTTTGACATGGCCAAAGGAACATCAGCCCTGCTGCGCAAGCTCTTCGGCCGGTTGGTTATCCCCAACGCCATTCTGCCGGTCTGGCTTACCGAAGGCTATGCGGTCTACAACGAGACCCGGTTCACCGGCTTTGGCCGGCTCCGCAGTTCCGAACATGAGATGATGCTCCGCTGCGCCAGCCTCAGCAAACGGCTCTTATCCATTGACCGGTGCGGCACCTATGAGCTGCAGCGCTTTCCTGCCGGAACCGCACCCTATCTCTATGGCAGCCGGTTTCTCGCCCATCTTGCCCGGAAAGTCGGCCCGGACGCCCCTGACCGTTTCAATCATGCCAATGCCGGCTACCCTCCCTTCTTTGAAAACTGCGCTGCCCGCTCGGTCTATAAGTCAGACCTCTGCCGCCTCTGGCAGAGGTGGCTGGACTCGGTTCGCACCAGCTCAGCCGCTGCCGAAAGCCTTATCAGCCGCCAGCCCCTGACCCGGCTCAGCCGGCTCACAAATGAAGGTTTCTGGACCGGTTCACCCTGCTGGTCTCTGGGCGGCCGGGAGGTCTATTACATCGCCGACAACGGTCGGGAGTATCCGGCAATCAAGGCAATTGACCCGGCAACCGGAGACAGCCGCGTGCTCCATCGGGGCCTCCTGACCGGCTCAATGAGCCTTTCTCCTGACGGCCGGCAACTGGCGTTTGCTGAGTTCCGACTCTCACGGAACGGCTACTGGTTTTCCGACATCTTCTCACTGGAGCTGGCAACCGGCCGGCTTACGCAACTCACCCATAACCTCCGCGCCCGTGACCCGGACTTTGCTCCCGACACATCACTGCTTGTCTTTGTCACCAACCACGATGGCCAGAACGACCTCTGCCTGTTAGACCTCAAAACCGGCACAGTCAGCAACCTGACCGAGACCCAGGACAGGACAAGTTTCCACTCCCCGCGCTTCTCACCTGGCGGCCGTCTGATTGCCGTTGGCGTGAACCGGCCCGGCGGCTACAGCGACATCGAGCTGATTGACCTCACAACCGGCTGGACCATTCCAGTCACCCACGACCGCTGCCTTGACCTTTCTCCCTGCTGGTCAAGAACCGGCAAAACGCTCTTCTTTGTTTCCGACCGGACAGGTCTCTTCAATCTTTACGGCTATAACATTGAGAGCCAGCAGCTCTTCCGCTGCACCAATGTTCTGGCCGGAGTGTTTGAGCCGGCGGTTTCGCCCGACAACCGCCGCATCGCCCTGGTCTCCTATTCTGCCGATGGCAACGACATCAGCCTCATTGAGATGAACCGCCGCGACTGGCAGGAGGCTGAGCCGGTCCAAGACACCTTCCCGTTTATCGAGCCGGCTATCACTCCGAGACCTTCCCAGCTCTACTATTACAATCCCTTTCCCACCATCCTCCCCAAGTTCTGGCTGCCCTGGTTTGCATGGCAGAGCGATTGGGAAGCCGGTGCCTTCACCCTGGGATGGGATGCCCTTCAGCTCCACACCTACCAGCTTGCTGCCGGATACCGGCATCAGGCGAATACACCGTTCATGACCCTCAGCTACTCCTGGAGCCGCTATTTGCCGACATTGACCTTATCCGCCGACCTTGACCTCTCAAAGCAGTCCTCCAGCGTCACCCTCTCATTTCCGTTCCTTGCCACTAAGAGTGGCCAATGGCTCGACCTCGGTTCCCGGTTCAATCACGAGACCACGGTCTCGGTTGGCTTTGATGCTGGCTGGCTCTTCTCCAATGCCCGCTCTTACCGTTTCTCTGTTGCACCGGTTGAAGGTCGCACGCTTGGTCTATTGGCTGATGCCCGGTCAAGGTCAATCCTCTCCGAGCAAGACCGCATCCGGCTCATCGCACACTGGAGTGAATATTTCGGGTTTCCTCCAAAAACCTGGAGCCTCTGCCTCCACATCGCTGCCGGGACCGCATTCGGCGACACCTCGGCAAACTCAGCTTTTCGGCTCGGAAACCGGGCTGGCCTCTTTCAGGTTCGGGGCTATCCCGAACCCGACTCAGCCCGCCGCAACATCGCCGCAACCGGATTGCAGCTCCGGCTTCCGCTCTGGTGGATTGAACGGGGCATCGGGACCGCGCCGGTCTTCTTCCAGAATGTGAACGGTGCGGTCTTCTGCGACTGGGGCACCTCCTGGAATGGCGCGCCATCAGCAATCTCATCTGATGGCCACCGTCTCGGAACCGGCATTGAGCTGCGCCTTGACTTTATCCTTGCCCGATATCTTCCGCTCTCAATTACAACCGGCTTGGCATTCGGCCTCAGCCCGGAACTATCCAACAACTGGTATCTTGGTGTGAACAGCGACCTCTTGAGTTTTGCTAAAAGAGAAAGCAGACAACAGGAACTCTATCCTCGTCGCCTGCCTCTGATTGAGTAGGCTGCCTGATTCCGGGCCGGATGCTCAGCCGAATCTCAAACCGCCTCTAGTCTGAACTACTTGCCGCAAATCGGGCACTTGCAGTCTAGCTTCTCCGGCGGAGTCGGATGCTCGCAGACCTGCAAACCGCCATTCTCCATATGCTTATGATAGACGTAGCAGTGGTTGATATAGGCCTCACGGGGCGAGAGTGCCGGTTCGTACCAGAAAAACTCATATTGATTCCAATGGGACTTTATCGCCTCACGCAGGTTCTTGTCGGCACGAGCAATCACTGCAACACTCTTGGTGTTCTTCGAAAGACAATAGACACCGCCGACTCGACCGGGCACAGAGATATCAACCTGCAGCGGCCTCAAGAGATACGGACCGCGCATTATGCCTCCTTATGCGCTTGCCTGACAAACCTCTAAAGGTCGGTAACATGCCGCGTACTCCTGATAATTCATGTAACCCAGAGTCCTATCATGGACTCGTATAATACTAACGCCAACTGGGCTGCTTGTCAAGAGTTTATTGCATATGGGTTATTCTCACAGGGCAGCATACCGGTTCAGATACCAACATAAAACAAGGAATCAGCCGGCTGGCTGATTCCTGAACTCCAGCGACAGGACTCGAACCTGTGACCCTCCGGTTAACAGCCGGATGCTCTACCTGTTGAGCTACGCTGGAATAGCACTAACAACTAAATGTTACTCAAGTGTCCGAACCAGTCAAGCCTAACGGATGAGCGCAAACTTCGCAACCGACCGGCTGAAGGTGGTGTTGAGGACGGCGATATAAAGTCCCGGAGCTGCCGGTTTACCCGTGAGGTTCTTTCCGTCCCAATAGGCGCCGATGGCCTCAAGAGTTGTCCGGTCGGCATAGCGGCCGGGCTGGCCCATCGGTTCCGTCCTCAGTTGAATGGTATCAACAAGTGTGCCTGAGATAGTGAAGATTGAAAGCGAGGCAATGGTAGCAGGACGGGCAAGTTCAATTGCGAAGAAGAGCTTTTGGTGCTGGCTGATGATAAAAGGATTGGGGAATGGAGCAACCCGGTCACGGGGTGTCGGAGTGACTGTCGAGTCAGGCGGATAGCGCTTGAAGGCCGAGTCAACGCGCGGAACACCAAAACCGAAGGTGCAGCTTTTCACCGGATTGGTCGCGGTGCGGAACAGGACCGCCTTGATTGAGTCACTGGGCCAGCTCGGATGGGCCTCTTTCAACAGGGCACAGCAACCGGCAATCAGTGCGGTGGCACAGGATGTCCCGACGCTGCCGTCAATATAGTTGAACGAATCGGGTGAGACGACAGCTACTGTATCGGAAAGGGCAACAAGGTCCGGCTTGATGCGGCCATCAGATGTCGGACCGGTGCCGGTTCCGCGCCAGGGCAAGAGGTTCTTTTCGACCCCTCCGGCGGTAATGACGCCTTCAGCATCACCAGGAGCCACAATATAGGGTCTGGGCCAGGGATGAGTTGTGGAGTCGCGGTTACCCATGGCTGTGACGATAAGTATGCCCCGCTTGGCAGCCAGTTCACAGGCAATGGAGATTGGGGCGGTCTTACCATCAAACTGGTCTTCCCCATACCAACCTCGGTAGCCGAGGGATGTTGATACCACATCGGCACCCTGAGCTTCAGCCCACTCCAGGGCCTGAATGTAAGTGTCCTCCTCCAGGTTGTATTCGTAGTAGCGGCTGCCATAGGTCTTGTGAAACTCGGTTTTGGCAAAGATGAGCTCAACACCGGGCGCGATGCCGACAATCGAATAGGGCTGATAACCGGCGATGATTGATGCCATTCTCGTGCCGTGGTCAGGCTGGGTGGTGGAGAACTTCAGGGTGTCGGAGGCTTCCCAGACGACATTGTCATCACCGCGCTTGAAGCAGACGAGCAGCAGACTATTGCCGGTCCGGCACAGGCTGGGACTGTAGGTAAAGCCGTTGGTATCAAGCAGGACAGGTTTTGACCAGGTGACGGCCTGGTCCGTGGAAACCGTCCGATAAAGAAAGCCCCCGGATTCAAACACAAGATGAACAGTATCAGAACCAGAGACACTGACTGTAAAGCGGCCGATGGTCATGGTGCTGTCGGTGATGACCGATGTCCACTCTCCCGGCGCAATAGAGTCGGAATAGCGAAGGGCAATGAGCCGGGTAAATGGCGGCCGGCTGATGTCGGGATAGAATATATATAAAGGAAAGCCGCCGGTAACTCGCGCCCGAACAGCACCGGCCGAAACCGGCTCCGGTTGCCTAGAAAAGGTGCTTCCACCATCGTTTGACCGAAAATGAAGGACCCGGCCGGAATAGCGGCCGGTGGCAATGATGTGGATGTGGCCGTCATAGGCAACTTGCGGTTCGACGACCAGCTCACCAGTGGGAATATGGGTCGTAAGCAAGAGTTGCGGTTCAACCATGACGACCGAGAACTTCATGAAGGTCAATTGTGAGTCGCTGGAGCAGTAGACCAGATAAAGCGTGTCCCGGTCAATAACCGCATTGGGCCAGCGCCCCCGACCGATACTCTGCCGGCGATACCAGTCGGTGGCGACAAAGATGTCCAGATAGACAAATGGGTCGGCCGGTGCGTTGATTCTCTCGGTTAGCTCGTTATACACCAGATAACTCGCGATGCCGTGGTTTACGAAGCAGAGGTTTTCATAGGTGGAGGTTGCGGGTCGACTGACGACAATCGGCTCGGGTCGTGACCAGGAATCACCATAGTTCCAAGTGTAACTGTAAAAGATTGCCCGCTGGGGTTGGGTGTAGCCATAAGCGAAGCTGTCGGCACAGAAGGCAAGCAGGGTGGGCCGGGCCGAAGAGTGGTTGGTATCGAGTTGAACTTCGCAGATTGCCGGGTCTTTGACGAGGCCCAGATAACGCAGGGACGGGATGGGCTGGATTTCCCAGTTCTTGTCGCTTCGGGCCTGGTAGAAGTTGTCCCCTGAGATAAAGTCGTGCTGTTTGACAATGCGCAGCTTCTGGACCGCAAGGTTCTTGAGCTTGAGACCGGTATCAAACAGCGCGAGTTTAACCCCTGACCCGAAATAGCCTTTGTAGAAGAGCTCAGGCACGCCCATCATCTGCGCCTGGTCATAGGACGGGCCATAGAACCGGTGTGCTTCGGCGGTGTCCAGCATGCGCGACCGTTCGGGTGTCTGGGGCTGGGCAATGGGCACGATTTGGTCAAGCTCGGGCACTTCCCGATAGCCGACCGGTTTCATGTCATAGACAAACGGCAGGTAGTAGGCGGCACGCACCTGCTCAGGCGTCATCTCGAAGCTTGCGGCATTGAGCCAGTTGGAGACGGTCCTGAGCCTTGCCCCCAGGGCCTCAATCTGTTCCACATAGTCACGGTAAACCGGCAGGTCATTGAAGTCAAAACCGTTGACCGGCTCAGTGGCCCTTCGTTCCTTCTGGGCTGCTGGTGCCGACCGTTCGAGAGTGGCCAGTGCAGTGCGATAATGAACCTCGTCAAAGATGCCTTTGTCGGTAAAGAAGACCCAGACAAGGCGAGAGGTGATGTTAGGTTCGGACGATTTTTGAGGAACCCGGACAAGCTCCGGGCTGGAGTTGAGCAGCAGGATGCCGAGAACTAGCAGCGCCATTTCACTCTCCGGCAAGTCCAGCCAGCACCCCGGTCAGACCAAGGACCAGAAGTCCGATGGCAATAAGCAAACAGAGGGCAAGGTTGATTATGCCGAGAATCAGGCATATCCTGCCAATGCGCTTTGTCTTCGGTGAAACACCGGCGGCAGTAAACAGGATTCCGTAAACGATGCCGACAAGGGGGTAGATTGCCGCAAACACATAGATATAGACCAGTTGACCGAGATACAGGATGTCAATCAGTGCCTGCCATCTTTCCTGCTGGGCCGGATGCAGCTCGGCCGGAACTGTCAGCCGTTCTTCCATGAGCATTGCCTCCCTTTCATTCCGCCGCTCTGAAAAACCGATACCCCGCGCAGGAATCGAACCTGCAACCCACGGATTAAGAATCCGTTGCTCTGCCAAGTTGAGCTAGCGGGGCACAAAATTAATACAATTGTCAATTGCGCCCGGCGCGACTCGAACGCGCAGCCTGCGGGTTCGAAGCCCGACGCTCTGTCCAGTTGAGCTACGGGCGCCTCTCCTCATGGTGAGGGAAGTTGCATCGATACTTCGCACAACAACCCGAAACTCACCAAAGGTGAGTGAGGGGAGTTGAACCCCCAACATCCTGGGCCACAGCCAGGTGCTCTAACCGGGTTGAGCTACACTCACCATCACAAAGATCGTTAGCAGTATAGCAGGAGTAAAAGGATTGTCTAGCCCGGCGCTCCAACCTTTGACTATCACAAGAGAATTGGTATATTTGACCTGAGAGTTCAAAACTAAAACTGTAAAGGAGTTCAATTTATGACTAAGACCAGACCGATGAAGAAGATTCTGGTTACTGGCGCTGTGGGTCAGATTGGTTCGGAGCTGACTCTGGAGCTGCGTCGTCGCTACGGTGCGGAAAATGTGATTGCCACCGGTCACCGAACTCAGCCCGGCGCTGCCCTACGGGACTCCGGCCCATTCCATTTCATCAACGTGACCGACCGCAACTCGGTCGTTGAAGTAGTAAGGCAATACAGCATTGATACTATCTTTCACCTGGCGGCGATTCTTTCTGCCGCCGGTGAAAATAATCCCCAGCTGTGCTGGGATGTGAATATCAACGGTCTTTACAACATCCTGGAAATTGCCCGCGAGTTCAATATGGCCCGGGTAATTGTCCCCAGCTCGATTGCCGCATTCGGGCCAGAGACGCCCAGAGAGAATACGCCCAACGAAACCATTCTCAAGCCCAGAACGATGTACGGTATTACCAAGGTGGCTGGTGAGCTGCTGGGAGATTACTACTTCCGCCGCTTTGGCCTGGATGTCCGGGGGTTGCGCTATCCCGGCATCATTTCTCACGAGACCCTGCCGGGTGGTGGCACCACCGACTACGCGGTTGAAATCTTCTACGAGGCAATCAAGCACAAGAAGTACAAGTGCTTCCTGCGTGAAGACACCAGGCTGCCGATGATGTACATGCCCGACTGCATCAGAGCAACCATCATGCTGGCGGAAGCGCCGATTGAGAATCTCAAGCACCACTGTGACTTCAATGTCGGGGCCCTGAGCTTCTCAGCCGGAGAGCTGGCGGCCTGCATCAAGAAGTACATCCCGGAGTTCACCGTCACCTATGAACCGGATTTCCGCCAGGCAATTGCCGACTCCTGGCCTATGTCTATTGACGACTCGGCAGCCCGCGAGGAATGGGGTTGGCAACCGGAGTTTGACCTAGACATGATGGTGCGGGACATGCTTGAGGTTCTGGGCAAACGGCATAAAGAGGGCAAGCTGCCGTAAAGGCGGGCTGTCGAAACCGGGCCTACATGAGGGCAAGGGCAAGCTCTAATGCCCGGATGGCCTGTTCAGTGTAGGTTGCACAGTTGCGCAACAGGGTCGCAGCCTGAATAAGGTTCTCTTTCTTCTTCAGGTCACCACCTTCAGGAAATGGAAACAGGCCCCTCAGTTGCTCAAGATTTATGAATGAACGGCCTAATTCTTGTGCTGCCTGATTCAACTGAGTGGCGCTTTTGGGGTGGCGGTTTGCCAGGCGCCTGCAGAATCCCGAGGCGAACATCTGCAGTTCCCAGTAGCAGACGGTGTTGTAGGCATTACCGAAGGGCTGCGCCCTGTTGTTTTCGAGTGATTCTGCCCAGGCGGTAAATGCTTGGGCACCCTGCCGGTAGGCAGGGTCAAAGCAGGGATGGTGGCCGCGGAGGAGCTGCACCGCCCGGCTGACGGCAGCCCTTTCCGCCTTTACCGCGTCGGTGTCAATTCGGTCGCGAAACATAAATGCTGCGACACATCCGGGAGCCCGAAGCTTGTTGAACGGAACGGGTTCTTCTGGTGATTGGTCAGGCCCAAGCGGTCGCCAGCCTTCCCCCTTGGACTTTCCAACGGCGCTGCGGAACGAACGGACGAGATAATTTTCCTCTCGATAGCCGTAGACGACCGCAAACTCTGGGGCGGATGTTGCGCCCCAGACGACACAGGGCCGGCCGGCATCAATCTCCTCGCGGACTTGTTCGAAGAGGTTGGAAACAAGCGCAAGGTCGTCAGACTCTTCATCATGTTCCTCCCCGACCAGTTCAACCTCCAGCCCCAAGGCCTGAGTTCCTTCGACTAGCATTCCCCAGTCGAATCCGGTTGGTCCGGAGGGACAGAGCTCAGGATGGATATTGACGACGAAGGCATACCCGCTCATACCGGCAACATCAACGAAGTCCTTTTCGAGCCCTCGAGCCCGTAACACAGTCGTGACAGCCCCGACCCAACTTACATGTGGCCAGGGCGGTATAATTTCTATCGGTAAAACCTTCTCACCCGACCAGGTGTGTTTCATCAGCTAAAATCTAAACCGGCATCGGCTGAGGTCAAGTGCTACTCCGGGCTAAGCCATGGGCTCGGGTCAATAGGTTTACCACCAACCCGGAACTCGAAGTGAAGAATACTGTCACTCAGGGCAATCGTCTCGCCCTCTTTTACGCTTGTCCCAACCACGGCCTTCAATTGTCTAAGCCGGGCGTAGACGGAGTAAAAACCACCGCCGTGTTCCAGAATTATCATCGGACCATACCCGATAAAGTAATCGGCATAGCTGACCGTGCCGGCACCGACTGCAATGACCGGGCTGTTTGGCTTGCAGGCAATGTCAATCCCCTGGTTCTTGGTCTTGGTCCCGTACTTCGGGTCAATGCGGTAGCCGAAACTGGAAACAACTTGCCCTTTGACCGGTCTGGGAAGCCGACCCTTTTGGGTTTCAAGCGGATGCTTGGACCTGGGTAGCGCAACTGGTTTTTTGTGTCGGGCGGTAAAAGTCCGGGTTTTCCCATAACGGGGGTTCTGGGTGTAGAGGGCCGGGCAGCCGGTCAAAAGAACCGCAGCCAAGAAAATGGGCCATCTGCTCCAGAGCACTGGAAACTTCTACAGCGTCAGACACTAAAGTCAAATCCGACCGGAAAGATACTTACTCTCGGCAGCAATCTCGACAACCTTGTCTCGCGACCGCTCACCTTTGATGATGGTGACATCCCGTTTCTTTACCCCGAAGAAGTCCGAGAGGAGAGCGACCAGTGCCCGGTTAGCCTTACCTTCACTGGCGGGTGCGGTCACGTAGGCTTTTACCACATCTCCTTCAATCGTGATATAATCATGTCGGGCATTTGGGGTAACACGAACTTTTATAACCTTCATGGTACTAAAGAATGGTAAAAATTATGGAGGCGGCGGGAATTGAACCCGCGTCCGAAGAGTTCAGAACCCAGGTTCTACATGGTTAGTCAATCTACGATTCTCACTTGCCCTTTAGCCGATTGACAGGCGAGGACAAGTCAGCCTCAGAGATTATCCGACTGCCTTCCTGAGACACAAAGACAGCCTTGAGCACCCTGTTAGACCCCGACTCCGCGCCGGGTGCATTCGCGGGTCAAGGGGCTGTCTAGCTATTAGGCAGCCAGTGCGTAGCTGTTGTTGGCAGCTGTGTTTCCTCTATCGAGATTTACGAGGCGACAGAGGAACCTCGCCATGCCCCCGGGCCCCTCAGGCACTTCGTCGAAACCATTCGCCCCCAAAATACCTAAAGGCCGGGTTTCACTCCAGATTGTCATTCTATTGTAGAGTCGAAGCATAACCCTGTCAACTATTCACAGCGCGCCTGGAGGGATTCGAACCCCCGGCCGTCGGATTAGAAATCCGATGCTCTGTCCTAGCTGAGCTACAGGCGCTTTCTGACTTCTGCCCATCATTGTGGGCATCCAACAGCCATCGGGGAGACTGGATTCGAACCAGCGACCCCCACGTCCCAAGCGTGGTGCGCTAACCAGGCTGCGCTACTCCCCGAATATGTCTGCGCCATATCGCTATATTGAGCTACGCACCAACATGAACTATAAAGCGTGGCGCATAAGAGGTCAATGCACCTGTTCAATATAGCTTCGGGTCGAAGGTCAGTCAATATATTCGGACTAAAGCCTTTTGGGACCTTGAATCCGGGATTGCAGGTGGGCAATGAGTTGCTGGAGTGCCCGCGCACGATGGCTGATGCGGTTCTTGACTTCTATGCCGAGTTCGGCAAATGTCTTTGAGTGGCCTTCGGGAATGAAGATTGGGTCGTAACCGAATCCAAGAACCCCGCGCGCATGATGGGCAATTTTACCCTCGCAGATACCTTCAAATATCGCCTCGGTGCCGGCGGGGTCGATAAGGCACATCAAACAGCGAAACCGCGCCGTTCGACGCTCATCAGGAACAGCAATCATCCGAGTGAGAATCGCCCGATTG
>JBDRUJ010000028.1:767-14898 GCA_039801285.1 Caldifarciminota bacterium | reverse complement strand
CTGGGCCGGGTTCATGGTGATTCTGACGATGCAGGAAATCGGGCTCGGTGTCGGGTCGGTGCTGGTGGCGGTCATCATGCTCCTTGCGACCTATTGGGGCATCCAGGTGATGCAACGTTCCCAAGGCGCTCTCAGTATCCTCTACGGCCTGGGTCTGTTGTTTGTCAGCTTCGTTGTCTCCTATGTAACCACCGGCGGCCGGGCGATGGATGACGTGGTGCTGTTTATCGCCTCACCGACCGTGGCGTTCATCGAGCGGTGGGTGAAGAATCCCTGGTTTGTGATTGTCTTTGTTCTGGGATTTGCCGGCTACCTCTACTGGCGTTACCAGCGCCAAGACCTGAGGCCGAAGTTCGTCGCGCTGATGCTCGGCCTGGTCTTTCTTGCCGGCTCGGTCCAGTTTATCATGATGATACGGGCCCGGCACCGGCCGAGCATCAACGAAGTGGAGCCTTCCCGCTGGCGGGAGTTTGTCAGTGTCCTGAAGCGTGAGCAGTACGACCCGATGCGCCTGTTTCCCCGCAAGACCCAGTTTCTGACCGAGGAGGAGTGGCGCCAGAACATCAACCCAGCCTTTGGCCTCTTCCGCGCCTATCTGGAACAGGTCGCATTCTACCTCCGCTACTTCTTCTGGCAGTGGGGCAATGAGCGCTACTTTGATATGCTCATTACCAACATTCCGCATGTCTTTCTCCGGCTGGGCTGGCAGGGGCTGTTGGGGCTGATTCCGCCCATTCTCGGAATCTGGGGAATGGTGCAACAGTTCAAGAAGGACCGGCGTTCGTTTGTTCTGATATTCGTCGCCTTTCTTGTCGCATCGGTCGGTCTGTTGACCTATCTGAACCTGAAGTTCTCACCTTCCGACCCGAGACCGCATCTCAAGTTCCGGGAGGTCCGGGAACGTGATTACTTCTTTGCCTTTTCCTTTGTCTTTTACGCGATATTTGTCGGGGTGGGCGCCTATGCCTTTCTGCGCTGGCTTATTGCCGAGCTGAACAAAAGGCTGCAGCATTCCGGGCTGCGCCGGCTGACGGCGACTCTGGCATCGGCCGCAACACTTGCCTACGGGTTTGTCCCGATGTTTCTCAATTACCAGACGGTAACCCGGAAGCATAACTGGATTCCGGCCGAGTACGGTTATAATATGCTGGTCTCCTGCCCGGGCGAGCATGCGGTGGTATTCACCAATGGCGACAACGACACATTCCCGTTATGGTTCATGCAGACGGTGCCGTCACTTGTGGCCAATAATGACCCCAACTTCGGAAAGAATGTCGCGGTGGCGAACCTGTCGCTCCTGAACACCAACTGGTACTGCAAGCAGCTGAAGCGCTGGGGTGCACCAATCTCCTTTACCGAGGCGGAGATTGACCGGCTGCCCCAAGGGTTCGTGGGCAAGCGAAACCGGACGGTCCTCATGAAGGACATCATGATTCGGAACATCGTTGCCACCGCGGGTGGAGTGAAACTGAAGTGGCCCCAGGACTACGAGTCAACGCCCGAGGAGTTCATGGCCAAGGTGTTCGGTCCGGGTTATCAGCCCACCAGCCCGGTCTACTTCGCCACAACCGTTTCGCCCGATAACCTCGTAGATGTCCAGCCCTATCTCAGTCTGGAGGGGCTGGTCAGGCGGGTTGTGCCGGTGCGGGACATTACCGGCGAAGGGCAGGTGAACGTTGCCCGCACCTATGAGCTTCTGACCAAGGTCTATCGGATGAACTCAATGCTCGACCCCAGGGTGCAGCGAGATGAAAACACTCAGGGGCTGTTGACCAATTACGCCCACAGCTATCTGATGCTGGCGTTTGAGTTCAGTCGGCAGGGAAACTACGCGGCTGCCCAGAATATCCTTGAGCCGGCACTGCGGTTTGACCTGCCTCCGAGCCAGAAGACCCTGCTCTATTACAACATGTCCCGGTTTGCGACACTCAACCGGGACTATCAGACCGCGCGGCAGGCGATTGATTCGGCCGACTTCTATGGCCGGGATGAGCCACGGCTCACCATGGAGCTTCTTCTCCAGCGCGGGTTTGTCGAACAGAGTGCCGGTGAGTTCACAAAAGCGGAGGAGGCGTACCTCAAGGCGCAGGCATTGATGCCTGACCGGTTCGAGCTTGTGAACCTGCTGCTCAGGATGTACCTTGATGATATGCGGGATACGGCTCGAGCCCGGACCCTGCTTTCCGACTGGCTCAGGCGTCATCCCCAGGACTCCCAGGCCGCTAGGCTGTTCCAGGAGATTTCTCAGCAGTGATTCGTAAAAGGTGACCTGATGCATGAGTTTGCCATAACCAGGAGTCTGCTTCAGCAGATTCTGGATGAGGCTCGGCGGCAAGGCGCAAAACGGGTCTGCCAGGTGAATCTGGTCGTGGGGGAGAGGGCTTCAGTGGTGCCGGAGTGCGTCCGGTTCTACTTTGAGGAGCTCCGGAAAGGAACAGTTGCCGAAGGAGCGGAGCTGCACTTCCGGACCGAACCATTGAGGATTCGGTGCCCGAAGTGCGGCAGTGAGTTCTCCAGCATCGCCGAGATGTGCTCGTGCAATGCCGGGGGTGAAGTGGTATCCGGCGAGGAATTGGTGATTGAGAGTATTGAACTGGAATAGGAGGTTCTATGCGGTTCTGTTTGCTAATCGGTCTAGTGGTGATGCTGACGCCCGGTGCTGAAGTGTTGCGCATCACCAGCGCCGGTCTTGTTAGCCAAACACCCGGAATGAGCATGGTTGAAAAGGTCGAGGTTGACCTATTGGTTCCGGACAGCGACTCCTTACCGGTCATGCCCGGCTGGCCCAAGCGGGTTCCATGTTCGGGCAACTTTGCGCCGAACCGGGGCGTCGCCCTGGCTGACCTTGATGATGATGGCAGTCTTGAGGTGATAATGCCCTCAACCGCGAATCAGCTTCATGTCTGGCGCCATGACGGCTCTTATTATCCGGGCTGGCCGAGGTCAATGAGCGGCATGGGACAGTATGCGGCAGCGGTGGCGGACGTTGACCGAGATGGCGAATTCGAGATTGCCGTTTGTACCCGCGGCATGACGAGCGGCGGAGCGGTCTATCTCTTCAGCGAGAACGGGACGGTCAAGCCGGGCTGGCCCTTCACCGGCCTGGTCAATGGCAACTTTTCAGACAGTCCAACCCTTGCTGACCTTGACGGTGACGACACCCTCGAAATCATCGTTGGAGAACGGGACTGGCCAGTGGGCCATCTGCATGTCCTTCGACACAACGGGACCGAATTTCCCGGACTTTGGCCCTGCTCACTCGACCACGTTCCAGCAATGGGTGCGGCGGTTGGTGACATCAACCTAGACGGCCAGAAAGAGATTGTCTATGCCTCGTACAATTCGTTGTACGTTTTCCATCCCGACGGCACGATTCTTCCGGGCTGGCCCCAGACCAATCCGGGCGGCGGTTACTTCTCCTATCAGTCACCGGCACTGGCCGATGTTGACCAGGACGATACCCTGGAGATTGTGGTTGCCGAGCACCGGGACGGGCAGGGGACCTATGTTTTCCGGCACGATGGCACAATTCAGACCGGCTGGCCCTATCCATTCTCGCGCTGGACCTATTGCCCACCAACTGTCGCCGACCTATTCCGTAACCAGGACAAAAAGATTCTGTGCGGTCTGTCAGGGATTGTCGGCGGTGCTGCCTATGTGCTCTATGCCTTTGACGATGACGGCTCGGTCCTTCCCGGGTTTCCGATTCTTCAACCTAGTGGCGATGCTGCTGAGGGCAATATCACCGTTGCCGACATTGATGGCGATGGTGACATGGAAGTCATCTTCACCAGCAATCTGATGACTACTGCCGATACGCTCGGCTACCTGTATGCGGTTCACCACGATGGCACGCCGGTCTCGGGCTGGCCATTGCGACCGCACGGCTGGACCTATCTGAATGGTGCAACTGTTGCCGATGTTGATGGCGACGACTCGCTGGACATCGTCTCTGTGTCAGCCGACAACTCGAGCAACATGGTGGTAACAATCTGGGAGGCCGGAGTTCCTTTCAACCGGCTGAGCTGGGAATGGCCAACCTACCAGTTTGACATGGAGCGGACCGGTCTGTATCAGGCACCATCAGTGGGAATCGCTGATGGTGAACGAGCCAGGGTTCACGGTCACCGGCTTACGGTCCTGCCCAATCCGGCAAGGGCTGGAGCCTGGGTTCGACTGGAGACTCTGGACTCTGGACCTTCGGGCTTTGTCAGTCTTTTCAACCTTGCTGGAGCCAGAGTTGCGTCGCTAGGCTCGGAACAAGGTCAAGTCCGGCTACCTGATGACCTGCAGGCCGGCGTTTACCTTGTGAGCGCCGGCAAAGGAGAGTTCACCAAACTCCTGGTTCAGAAGTAACATCTGCTCCTGTTAGCTGGGGCTAGGAAGGCTGGAGCAGTGGTATTCTTGTAGTGCTGCTTCTTATTCCTCCTTTTCCGGTCGGGGCGGGTTCTTCATTCTCTCGTAGCGTCCCCGGCCCGCGGCGATGCGGAAGTCAATGCCAGACGCCTTGCCCTCACGCACCAACTGCTCCATGCAACCAACTAGGAAGTCGTCGTCCAGCCTCCGGCCGGCAAGCTCGCCGGTCTTCGGCTGCTCAACTGGCATCATCCTTCTGATTGCCTCGGCCGAGACATCAGCCCGCTCGCCGGTAACAAACCAGTAGACCTTGGCATTCGCCGGGCCGCCAATCACAAACCGGTTGCCTTTGACATCCTCAACTACATAGATTTCATATCTCCCGACACCCGTCAACTGGATGTGCGGGTTGCGGTTGAGTGCCGCGAAGTAGTCGGGGAGCTGGACTTCGGCTCTGCCGGTGGCATCAAGGACGACGCTGCCACGATAGATATTGAGCATCTCCGGGCCTTCAATGAAGTAGTGGTTGAGAATCCTGCCATAGGGGTCAAGCGGATGGTCAATGGTGAATGTCCCGCCGGTCTTGGCAAGTGTGCCGCAGCGGAGCTGGCTGGATGCGGTTGCAGTCGTCCCGTTGAATGCAGCAGGGTTGGAATAAGATGAAGGAACTACCGAATGATTGTTCGTAGCAAAACTGTAGATGGCAGCCGAAGTATCATAGCTTCCCCCGGCAACCGTGGCGCAGATGCCGTTCGCCTTGCAACCCATGCCGCCGCCAACCGTGGCGGCCCAGCCGCTGGCCGTGTTGGAACGCCCGCCGCCAATCGTTGTGGCCCAGTTGCTGCCCCTGTTTTCACAACCACCGGCTACTACTGCACCGCTATCGGTCGCGTAATTGTCAGTTTCACCTCCGATGGTCGCTCCATAGCCGGTGGCGGAATTCTCCCCACTGCCGCAAACAGTGGCATAGGTATTGCCTGCGGTGTTGAGATAGCCGCCCGTTACAACACAAGCGCCATAGTCCTGACCCTGTGCGCCGGTCACACATTCTGTCCCCAGGTTTATGTGTGAATATCGGTAGGCGCCATAGCGGTCGTTCCGGGCATCACCGCGGGCAATCCCGAGCTGCCGGATAGTAAACAGCACGCTGTGCGGTGTCCCCCGCACCCAGGCGTTGTCCGAAGCTCCGCCCAATACGAAATTGGCAGTGTCGGCCCGGGCGGCAAGATAGGCATAGGCGGCACTCACCAGCCGGAGCCTGGGTGTCAGCTCAGCGCCATCACCAACCGCCATCCCAAGATAAAAACTTCCGGCCTGCGGAACCGAGTCAATAGCATTCACCGCACCCAGAAGAACCGAGAACAGTCCGGCCTTTGTTCGGACGGTCTGGGTTTCGTTCCAGAAGGGCGTGCCGCCGGTCTCCTGAGTGTAGAGCCGGAAGGTCAACTGGTAGTTGCCATCAGGAACCGGGCGACCAAGGGTGTCGGTCAGCTTGCCCTGATAGGAAAGCAGCTTCGGAATCGGGATGGCATCAGCCGATTGCCAATCTCCGATTGCCGATTTCTGATTTACGATCTGCTGCGGCACTACTGCCGCATCTTCGCTGGCAAGTGCCCCAAGGCACAAAGCCAGACACAGTAGCATCGTGGTTCCCCTTTTCATGTGTTCCTCCTGGTTTGTTAGAATCCGATGATGCGCGATAATACGCGCTGGAAACGGTGTGTCAAGTTTTGTCAGTCCCTGCGCCAGGCTGTCAGATTGCTTCGTCGCTCCTCGCTATGACAAAAAGGGCGGCACGGAATGACTTTCCGGGTTTGTCATTGCGGACCCATTGGCTTGCGAGCGGAGCGAAACAAGCTCTTCTGCCTCCGCATCGGCAAGAAAGAGACCGGCCTTTGCCAGAAGACTGAAGCTAAGTATAAATATATTTATACCTCCTGCCGGGCTGGTTTTTGTTCTATCTGCAGCAACAGCGTAACTTAGCTGGAGTTTCAAATTTTTCGGGGGACAGTCTCCCGTGCAGAACTGGAATGGGTGCGTGAGGTTGCTGTAGAGGGTGACTGGAATGGTGTCAGGCAGGCTGGTTGCCGGTCTGGTTCCGGAGCAATTAATGTTATTGTGAGAAGGACCGATTCTGCCGCTGTTTTCCCAGGAACCGGTGATGGAGCTCGGCGTTCTGCCTTGGGTGAAGTCTTGGGATTGACTTCAGAGTCGGCTATGGACTCAGCTTCCGGGTAGGTCTTCCTTGCCGTTTCCGGTTCGGATAAGCGGTGCGTTCTCGGAACTGGTCCGGATGCCGACTATGATGTTACCGCATAAGCGGTCAGAGCGGCTCGAGAGCCGGTTCTAAGCGAGCAGGTTGCGCGCTATCACGATGCGCTGGATTTCGGATGTCCCTTCGTAAATCTCCATGCACTTGGCATCGCGGTAGTAGCGCTCGACCGGATACTCCTTGGTGTAGCCGTAGCCACCGAAAATCTGGACCGCCTCACGGGTGACATCCACCGCGGTCTCGGCCGCATAGAGCTTAGCCATTGCCGATTCCATGCTGAATCGGGGCCGGCCGGAGTCTTTCTGAAAGGCGGCATAGTGGACAAGGAGCCGGGCTGCCTGGATTCTTGTCGCCATGTCGGCGAGTTTGGCTTGAATCATCTCGAAGTCGCATATCGGCCTTCCGAACTGCTTCCGCTCCTTGGAGTAGGCGATGGCCTTGTCGAGCGCGGCCTGAGCAATGCCCACCGCCTGAGCGCCGATGTCAATCCGGGAGACGTCTAAAGTCCCCAGTGCTACCTTGAAGCCCTGATTGACCTCGCCCAGGACATTCTCCTGCGGCACCTCGCAATCTTCGAAGAAGAGCTCGCAGTTGGCGGTGGCGCGCAGGCCCAGAAGGTTTTCATGCTTGCCCGTGGAGAAGCCCTTGAAGCCCTTTTCAACAACAAAGGCGGTAACGCCCCGGCTGCCAAGCTCGGGTGCGGTCTTGGCAAAGACGATGAAGACCTGGGCCGCTCCGCCATTAGTGATGAAGCGCTTGGAACCGTTCAGGATGTAGCGGTCGCCTTTGAGGACTGCCCGGGTCTCCATTGCGGCCGGGTCGCTGCCGGCATTGGGCTCGGTCAGGCCGAACGCGCCCAGGAGTTCGCCGGTTGCCATCCTGGGCAGGTACTTTTCCTTGAGCCGGTCCGAGCCCCAGTTGGCAATCGGCCAGCAGGCAAGGGTGTTGTGGACCGCGGCAATCACGCCGGTTGAGCCGCAGGCCCGGGAGATTTCTTCGATGGCGATTGCCAGCGAGACGAAGTCGAATGCCGCCCCGCCGTACTTTTCGGGCACCGCCATGCTCAGGAGTCCGAGCTCGGCCATCTTCTTGATTGAGTCGTGGGGAAACTCACCCTTTTCATCAAGTTCGGCGGCTTTGGGTTCCAGCTCCTTGGTGGCAAAATCGCGCGCCATGTTGCGAATCATCAACTGGTTTTCGGTCAGGTTGAAGTCCATCAGTTCCTCCTATTTTTGGGCTTGATTCCCGCGGGCGCGGGAACGAGAGTTGGTAAATTCGGTCAAAACTTCCTTGGCGATAATCAGGCGCATCACCTCTGATGTCCCTTCGCCAATCTCGCCCAGTTTGGCATCCCGGTAGATGCGGCTCAGGGGCAGTTCGTCGGTAGTGGCCGGTGCGCCAATCGTGGCAATCGCCCGGCCCGCGGCCCAGACCGCAACCTCTGAGGCGAAGAGCTTGGCGAAGGCACACTCCTTGTCGGCCCTCAGGCCGGCATCCTTGGTCACTGCGGCATGATAGACCAACTGGCGGCTTGCCTCCACCTGAACCGCAACATCGGCCAGGGTCTTGGACTGCTGCTGGGTGAGGTTGCGGCCCTCGGCCCAGTTTAGCAGACTGTCAAGGGCAGCCTGCGCCATCCCAACACAGAAGGCACCAATTGAGATGCGACCGCCATCAAGGGTCTCCATGAAGATGCGGTAGCCGTCGCGCTCCTGGCCCAGAAGGTTTTCAAATGGCACAAGGAGGTCTTCAAAGGCAAGCTCAACGGTATTGGAGCCGCGCAGGCCGAGCTTGTTCTCCTCCTTACCGACGATGAAGCCCGGGGTGCTGGTTTCGACGATGAGGCAGGTTATCGCCTTCCGCCCGAGGCTTCTGTCCATAGTGGCGGCGACAATCACCGTTCCGGCAAAGGCGGCAGAGGTGATGAACCGCTTCGAGCCGTTGATAAGATAGCCTTCAGCAGTCTTTTTTACTGTGGTCTCAATTGCCGCGGCATCGCTGCCGGCATTGGGCTCGGTCAGGCCGAATGAACCGAGAAACTCGCCCCGGGCAAGCTTGGGGATGAAACGGCGCTTCTGCTCTTCAGTTCCAAATTTATAGATGGGATAGGTGCCGAGTGAGGTGTGGGCGGCTAGGGTGAGGCCTGTTGAGGCACAGGCACGGGAGACCTCCTCGACTGCAATGCTGTAGGAGAGATAGTCAAGCCCCATGCCACCCAGCTCCTTGGGCCAGGGGATGCCGAGATAGCCGCGCCGGGCAAGCTCAGCAACATTCTCCCTGACGAACTGGCCGGTGGCATCGGCCTGTTTTGCCCTTGGCGCAATGACCTTCTGGCTGAAACTGTGCAGTTCCTCCCGGAAGCTCTGGTGTTCCTTTGAGAGCAGCAAGGTTCTTCCCTTCTACTAGATGTAGAGCCGGTCCGGATCAATCTTTTCCCGGAGGAGCCGGAGTTGCCGTTTGGTGGGTGGCCGGTTGACCTTGACCTTTTCGGCAATGAGCAGCTCAAATCCGGTGTTCTCCTTCACCTGTTCCACTGTTACTCCTGGGTTAGTGGCGATGAGCCGCATCCGCTTCGATTCCGGTTCAAAGTCCATGAGGGCAAGATTGGTGACAACACGGTAAGGTCCGGTCCCGGGTGGCAGGCCACAAGCCTCGCGCGCACCCGGGCCGGTGAGATAGCCCGGGGTGGTGATAAAGTCAACCTTGGGAACAAACCGCTTGGTGTCGTGCTGACGCATGATGATAATGGTCTTCCAGCAGTGGGAACCGACATCATTGGCGCCACCCGAGCCGGGGAGACGAACCTTGGGCGGCCAGTAGGGACCAATCACCGTTGTGTTCAGGTTGCCGAACATGTCAATCTGGGCACCGCCGAGAAAGCCGTACTCGATGAAGCCGCGCTGGGCCGTCTCCATGACATCGCAGATGCCGGTTGCGGCCACCGCCTTGTGAAATGTCCGGGAGTCGCCAACGCCCAGCGGCAGTTTCTTGAGGGATGCACCGGTGCCGCCAAACTCGAAGATAGCCATGAGATTCGGGGCATGGGTGCGTTTTGCCAGTGCTGCCGCCAGCATCGGGATCCCGGTGCCGACAAAGGCGGTGGTGTTGTCCTCCATCAGTCTTGATGCCAGACAGATGAGGAATTCGGTTTCGTTGTAGTCAGCCATCTAGCGACCTCCAATCTCGGCTTCGAGCCGCCGGAGACGCTCTATGCCGACAAGCTCAATGTACTCCTGGTGGTTCTTCGGGCCGTAGACCCATTTGGCAAGATAGGCCTGCGTCTTTTCCGGGTCGCTGGAGTCCTTGAGGAACTGTAGGAGGTGTTCGTGGTCGCGCCAGTAGCGGTAGCACATCTCACCGGGATGGGAGCCGTATTTGGCCTCGACCACCGCATCCACGAGGTAGTAGGGGATGATGGTGTCTTCGGGGTACTTGCGAATCTTGTTGGTGGCGATGATTTCCTCGCAGGAGATGATGAGCTTTTTGGAGGCCCGGGCCATCTCATGTGCAAAACCGGAGATGCCGTCAATCTGGCAGTTCCCATAGCGGTCGGCCCGATGGACATGAATCAGCCCGACATCAAGGAAGAGCGCCGGAAGCAGACAGACCGGCTTGCCGGTGAACGGGTCCTCGCCAACCTTGGCAGCTGAGAACTTCAAGGTGTCGGTGCCGAGCATTGAGCGGACAGGCAGAAAGGGAACGCCCATCGCCGCGGCCTTGAAGCGCCAGGCGATGGCGGCATTCGACCACTCGGTGGTTTTGACCCGACCCGATTCAACCGCCCGGCGCAGGATGGCCGAGATGCCGTAGACCTCCCAGCCGACATAGGTGATGTCGAGCGTGTCCACTAGGTCGGCGGCTAAAAGCAGGTCAATCTCAAGAATCCCCTGACCGGCAACCCGCAGATGCTTCTTCCTCTGACGGACGACCTCCCGGACGAGAGACATCGGGGCCCGGACCGTGCCGTAGAGCTCGGTGCCGAGAGAGTCGCCATCCTGAACCAGTTGACTGATGGCTTCCTGCTCCGACATCACCTTGTCCACCATCCTGGTATTCTTCTTCGTGCGCACCCACTCCCGGAACCCGTCCGGGTCGGGCGGCTGGAAAAGCTCACCGATTCCGGATTGGAGCAGATTCATAAACACCTCCTGAAAGAGCCGCTTCGGCCGGAAATCGGCCTGGGCATCAATGTCTGGAGACTGTTGGTCCGCAAATTCAGGACTGTATGTTAGGCACAGAGAAGGTCCTGTCAACGATTGCGGTCTTATTCTTTCGTTTGTGGTTGACCTTTGACCAATCCTCAGCTAGGCTGAATAGTGAAGCTGCTGGAACGGTCTAACTTTACTATCTTGGCAATTGTGGCATTGGCGCTGGCTTTGCGCCTGGTGATAGTCTTGCAGTTCAAGGAGCGGGATTATCCGGTAGTGAAGGCGAACGTCCAGCCCGAACCTGAAGTGGTTTATCTCAAGAGGGGAGAAATGGAGCTTGGTGACTCGCAGCAGTACTGGCTGTTGGCAAAAAATCTCAGAGAAAGGGGCAGGTTTTCTTGGAATACTGAGCCGGTGGCCTTCCGGACTCCAGGGTATCCGGTCTTTCTTGCCTTATTGGGGAACAATCTGACGTTGACTGTGGTTGTTCAGGCCGTGCTCAGTTCTCTGACCGTGGCACTTCTCGTGCTACTGGGCCGAAAACTCTTTTCTGGCTGGGTCGGACTGGTCGCCGGACTTTGTCTCACTTTTGACATCTCCAGCATTCTTTACTCCGGAGTCATCATGAGCGAAACGCTCTTTCTCCCGTGCCTCGTTGCGGCTACCTATCTTTTTTTTGTCCGGCGGGAATGGGCCAGTGGTTTTCTTCTGGGTGCTGCAGTTTTGATTCGACCAATAGCCGTTGGTGCCTTTTTGCCTTTCGCTGTGATGCTTATTATCAGAAAAAGTTGGAGGCGACTGGCTTTGTTTCTTACGTTAGTTGCCCTGTTACCGGGGTTGTGGATGAGTCGCAACTTTCTCATATTCAAACGGTTCGGTTTAACTTCGGTGAGCGGGAGCAACCTCTTGTACTGTAATGCCGGTTCACTGGTGGCGGCTCAACGAAGAGTCAGCCCGGCCGAAGCACGGCTTGCCTTGGCTAGAGAGTTCGGCTCGAAGATTGCAAGCACCAACCCGTTGGAAATTTCCGCGGTGATGACCCGGAAGGCGGTTCAAATCATTGCTCATGACCCTGGACGTTATCTTTTCGTAACCGTGGGTGCACTGGCAAAGGTCATTGCCGGTGTAAAGGTGGACGATTTGGTCTTAAGGCTGATAGGTTCAGATAAAAGACTGGCAGTCTTGAGCGAGGTGATGAGTGGCAAGACCAATAACTTCCCTTGGATAATCACAATAATCTTGGTCCTCTGGGAACTAATTGTGGTATTTGCTACCTTAGTTCTTTCTCTGTTGGGAATCATCCTCCGACCCGGTCGCGGTACAAGATTATTGCTCCTCGCCGTCGGCTGGTATCTGCTCTTTGCCGCAACCCCTTTGACCGACGCTCGCTTCCGACTGCCGGCAATGCCCTTCTTCTATCTTTGTGCCGCGAGTAGCCTGAGGCCGGGACTTGACCGGTGGCGGTCCAGGAATATCCTATGCCAGAAACCTGTCTTAACCCTATGACGCCGACGCTTTCTCTGGTTTTCGTTAGTTATAATTCCACCAACGAGCTGGCAGTGGCCTTGAGCTCATTACAAGAGGCCGAACCTGAGCTTGTTATTGAGAAAATCGTGGTTGACAATGCATCAGAAGATTTGGCAAGACTCAGGACGGTGTGTCAGTGTCACGGTGCAAAGCTACTGGAGATGAAAAAAAACCTGGGTTATGGAGCCGCTGCCAACCGTGGATTCAGAATCGCACAGGGGGAATATCTTGCCGTAGCCAACCCCGATTTGATTTTTCCACGGCTGTCCTTGACCCGACTTGTCAATTTTTTTGAAGAATATCCCGATGCCGCTGCCGTTGCACCCCAGCTACTCTACATGGATGGCACACCCCATCCTACAGCACGTCGTTTCCCGAGGCTGCGCTACATCCTGGCTGGCCGCCGGTCATTCATCGCCCGATTTTTTCCCAGAATGAGCAGGGCTGAGGAATTCCAGTACGCCCAGATAGCCAATGCCCAGGAGCCGGTTTCGGTTGATGCGATTATCGGCGCATTGATGCTCTTCCGGCGCACGGCACTGCGACAGGTGGGCGGTTTTGACGAAGGCTACTTTCTTTTTGCCGAGGACATTGACATCTGCCGCCGGCTCAAAGAGAAAGGTTGGCAGGTCTTCGTTGACCCACGCGTCCGGGTTCACCACTATTATGGTGGTGTGAGGCGTCATCATGCTGACTTTTCGGACTATCACCGATTGAAGGGACTGTGCCGGTTCTTCTGTAAAGACCGGAACGGACTTGGCTGCCTGGTGATAAACTTTCTTTTTGCCGGCTACCTGTTTCTCTCAGAGGCCAGCTGGCTGGTGGGACTTAGAGAAGCAGAGTACTCCTGGAATCGGAGCAAAAGCACAGTTGGGTAGATTCAAGTCGCTAGTAACGGGAGCAGTCCTCATTGTCGGCGATAGCCTGGCTGTTGCCACAAGTTATCTGGTGGCCTATGCATTACGGAACTACATCCTTGCTGGTATTTTCAACCTGCTGCCTGAGCCTTTGCCCTTCACACCGGTCGTGGAGCGAGCCTATCTGCTCGCAGTCTACATCCTTGTCTTTGCTTATGAAGGGCTTTATACCAAAAGGCTGGCCGGTTGGGAGGCGACACGGCGGTGTCTCCGGGGGCTAATAGTTGCCACCGTTGCGGTAATGGTTATTTTGTTCGCGGTCCGTTATCACACCATGTCCCGCATGATGGTGGCATTGGCATTTGCCAGCGGCGCTGTCATTGTCCCGAGCCTGAGAGCTCTTCTCAGAGCCCTTCTTGTTACTACCGGATTTTTGCGCCGGCCCGTCCTCCTGGTGGGAAGTGGCGAGACTGCTAGGTTGTTTCTTCAGGAGCTGAAACGGAATCGGAGCTTGGGCTATGTTCCAGTGGGGCAGTTTCAACAGCCGCCTGATGACCGGACGGTAGATGAAATCATAAAGAGAGAACAAGCGATAGCAAGTTCAGTAGCCCTGGTGGTTTTTGCCGACTCATTCGGGCCCGAAGCTATGAAGCAGATTTACCGTTATGCGGAACGGCGCTTCGCCGAAGTTCTGATTGTCCCGGACCCGGCATTTCTCCAGAGCCAGTCCGTGGAAACGGAGCAGGTCGGTAACCTCCTATTGATGAAGTATCGTTACAACCTCCTTCGGCCAGCAAACATATGTATCAAACGGGTGTTTGAGTTGGTATTATGTATTTTCCTGATTATTCTTTCTTTACCGCTCTTCGTTATCATTGCAGTTATGGTGAAGCTATCGTCACCAGGACCGGTATTCTTCCAGCAGCAGCGCATCGGCCGGGACGGCAGACTCTTCGAATGTCTGAAGTTCC
>JBDRUJ010000028.1:312-757 GCA_039801285.1 Caldifarciminota bacterium | reverse complement strand
TTGATGCTGAAGAAAGACTCAGGGAGTTGCTCAGAGCCGACCCTAAAATCAGAGCTGAATGGGAGGAGTTCGCCAGGATAACCAACGACCCTAGGGTTACTCCAATCGGACGGCTTTTGAGACGATTAAGCCTTGATGAGCTGCCACAGTTATGGAATGTCCTGCGCGGCGAAATGGCGCTCGTCGGGCCCAGACCCTATCTCCCCCGTGAATCGAACCAGATTGGCGAGTATTTTGAGACGATTGTTCGTGTCCGGCCGGGTATCACAGGACTGTGGCAGGTTTCAGGCCGGGCGATGTTGCCGTTTAAGGAACGGCTAGTCCTGGACGAATATTACATCCGGAATTGGTCATTGTGGATGGACTTCTCGATTCTCTTGCGAACCCTCGGGGCAGTGCTGAGCGGCAAGGGTGCTTACTAACAGTGGTTGACGGTGCGGCTTTA
>JBDRUJ010000028.1:0-302 GCA_039801285.1 Caldifarciminota bacterium | reverse complement strand
GCAGTCTTACACCAACACCAATTTCATCAATGACCTGTGTGGTGATGATTCGGTCATGATGCTAGCTACTGCCGGTGGGTTTGTTGTTGCGCTGATTGGAGAAGACCCGCCACAGGTGATTCGGACGGTTGTCAATACCGACGGTCTGCAGGTAAACAAGTGTCTGTGTGTGGTTCGGGACAGTGCCGGTAATGCTTGGATAGGCACAGATGGCGGGGGCCTGGCTGTAGTCAGTAGAGACAGTGGCCGGGCGGTCCGTTACCGGTCCAACGATGTGCCAGCAAGAATTACCTGTCTCAACC
>JBDRUJ010000027.1:330-15179 GCA_039801285.1 Caldifarciminota bacterium | reverse complement strand
CTCCAGATTTGACGAGGCGCTTTAGTCCTAACCTCAGTCGGAACGTTACCTGCCAGCCAAGTTCCATATTCACAACTGGTTAGAGTCCTGTGGCAAATTCTCTCGTCAACTCTGATTAGAGGAGGGTTATAATTGCTGACCCAACTGCTCGGCTCACATGGCGTTAGATTCCAGTAGCGACTTCTGCCGTCAGTTCCAAGCTCAGAATTCAGTTCAGGTCCCAACCCAATCCACCGTTGAGTCAGCATTTCAGGCTGAGTTTGAAAATGGAGGTGGCTTTCCAATTCTTGAGAAAAGAAACTGGGGCGGCCACTTGTCCGGTCGCCCCAGTGTTAGAAGGGCTGTCTGAGCTATCTTGTGACGACCAGCTTCTCCCAGGCCTCACCCAGGGATGAGCGGAGCCGGTAGAAGTAGATGCCAGGGGCAACTTTTCTGCCCTGCTGGTCATGGCCGTCCCATGTGAAGCTGCTGCTCTGGCCAACCGGCTGGCCAGCAGCCAGCCTTCTGACGATGCGGCCGGTGTTGTCATAGACCGCAAGGTCAACTGTTGCCGGGGCCGGCAGCTGGAGGGAGATGACGGTCTGGCCGGTGAAGGGGTTGGGCATTGCCCGAAGTGCAATGCCGCCGGTCCTGGGCAGAAGGCCCGGTTTTCCCTCTTCAACGCCGACCCCCATGTTGAATCCGGCAACCTTCAGAATCTGGTTGTTGCTGCCGCTGGCATATTCCATGATAGTTACCCAGTAGGAACCGTCCCGCGGGTCACACTCAATGCCGCGCATGTTCCATTCGGTATTGGCAAACCGGAACCGGTTGAGCAGGGTGTTGTTCACCCGGTCGAGCTCGAGCATCGCACAACTGTCAAGATAGGTGCCGGTGGCATCAAACCAGGAGAACATATTGAGGAGCGACGGACCGTTGGACGGTGAGCGGTAGTCTAGAGCGAGACAGCGGGTGCCGTAGGTTCCGCTGACCGGATGAACCAAGGTGTCGAGGATGTTGCCCAGTGTGTCGTAGATGAAGTAGCGCTGCTCAGTCGTGGTGGTGCTGCGCCGGTCGCTGACATAGATGAGGTGGGTCTCCTCATGCTCAACCAGGCCGCAGGGATACTCAGCCTGCGGAACTGTGAACTGACGGACGACCGAGCCGGTCGGGGTAATCTTATAGACCGTCTTGCGAGGGTTGGAGAGAATCCAGAAGGTGTTGTCGTAGGAGTTGTAGTCAATGTCGGTGCAGGAGTCCTCAGGCAGGGTCACGGTCCCCATTGCCTGGAGCAGGCTGTCCGAGGTGTACTTGTAAACGGTCGGGCTCATGAAGTACATGCAGTAGATGAGGTTGTCATTCGGGTTGTAGGCAACGCCGTAGAGTCCCCACTGGCTCGGCATTCCCGGACATACCTTCGGTCCCCAGATGATGGTTCCGGGCTGAGGCGCAGGAACCCCGATGGTCAGGGTAATCGGAATCTTGGTGGAGTACTCGGCGCTGTCGCCGGTGATGAACAGGGTACAGGAAACGACGGTTCCCGGTGGAATCAGGTTGGAGGCCTGGACCGCAAACGGGTCGGTGGCGTTGGTCGCCGAATCACCGGCCGGGATGTTGCCCCAGCCCGCCAAGGAGTCGGTGACGACAAGCCGGCTGTCGGTGGAGCGGAATGTGCCCTGGGTATTGTTGCAGGCCGAGCCGCCGGTGTTGACCAGTCTCATCCGCAGCCGGGCCAGTTCACCGGGCTCAATCCGGCCGTTACCATTGCCTCCGGGCAGTGAGTCGTGAATCATGAGCTGGCGCAGAACAATCATCGGCGGGTTGACGCCGCCAATATAGTTGACTGCGGCCAGGGCATCAATCCGACCAGCGCCGTAGTCGTTGTCCTTGCCCGGTGTGCCCAGGTCAACCGCCGTCAGTTCAAGGATTGAGTCAACCGCCCTCGGGCTGAGATTGGGGTTTTTGGAGAGCATGAGACAGACCGTTCCGGCAACATGGGGTGTTGCCATCGAGGTCCCGTCCATGTTCCTATAGCCCCCGCCAATCGCACACGACTTCACCGCCACGCCCGGACCCGCCATGTCCGGCCTTGTCAGACCCGGCGGATAGGCATAGTCGTTATAGGGCGCAATCCCCTGCCAAGTGACCGGTCCCCGGCTGGAGAAGTCGGCATATCGGTCAAGGGAGTCGGTGGCGCCGATGGACATGATACCCGAAAGTGTTCCGGTGCCTGTGTTTTGGGGGTTCCACCAGGGCGGCGGAACCTTTCCGGGACAGCGGCAGGAGTTGGGAGGAGAGATTGACCGCTCATTACCCGCGGCAACACACTGGATGAGACCGGCAGCGTTGACATTGTCCGCGGCCTGACGCCAGGTCGCCTGATGGGGATTCCAGGAGATGAGCCAGCCCAGAGACATGGTATAGAGGTCGGCACCATGGCTCGGCGACAAGGGTGGCGCAACCACAAACTGCATCGCCTGCCAGCACTGGCTCTCCGCCACCGAATCAGCAATGGTCCGGACCCGGCAGATCATAATCTGGGCATCGGGTGCAACCCCGCACTGGGAACCGGCGGTGCCGTCGCTGGCAACCGTTCCGGCGGTGTGGGTGCCATGACCGTTGACATCCATCGGATTGTTGTTGTTCTGCTCGAAGTTCCAGCCATGATACGGATAGTTCGGGTCGGTCCAGAGGTGGTCGGCAAGGTCGGGATGGGTGTAGTCGCAGCCGGTGTCGATGTGGCCGCAGATGACATTCTGGCCGGTGTAGCCCAGGGCCCAGACCTGCGGCGCGTTTATCTTCCTCACGCCCCAGGTAATCTCATCCTTCGGCTCCTCTGGCTCTCCTGCCGGCTCCAAAAGTCCCGGAGCATAGGCAAGGTCGTAGTTCACATAGTTCACCTCATCCCGCTCCGAGAGCTGACGAATCACCTCGGGTGTCGCCTCACAATAGACCGCATTCACAATCCAGAGCGGCCGGATGTCGGCAACCGCTCCCAGGGCTTCCTGCTCCTGAAGATAGGCGAGAAGCCCGGTCTGCTCTCTCCGGGAAAACTCCTGAAGGATTTGAGCCACCGCAACCCGGCGCTCAGCCTTGGGCAGGTCACTCACCAGCGAATTGAGCAGCTCCTTATCAAACTGCTCCTTCAGTACGATGTGCACCGGCAGCCGATTGTTTCCTGCCGTTGCCATGTGCCGCTCCAGTTCGGGCGTGATGATGCCCAGGCCCGTCGCCACAAGCACCATCAATACCAGCAGTGCATTCTTCACAAACACCTCCTTAGGTTTTAGTGCTTACAGACTTAGATTCTACGATTCAGCCCCTGCAAAGTCAAACAGCGCCTGTGGGATTGACCCAACCGGCGTTTTCCTTATCCTGCAGTGCAATCCTTGACCCGGGCGAGCGGGGCGGTCTATAATAATAAAGAAACTGAAAGGAGAATTATTATGTTCAGAATGATTCCACTGCTGTGGGCTGCACTCGCCACCGGGGTCTTTGCTCAGGCGGGTGCCGACTCGGTCCCCCAAGTCCTAGTCATGCCCTATGACTCTACAATGGAAGACCGGGTAACAGTTGACGGCTACATTGACAAGGAGGACGATGAATACCCCGCCTCCTTTACTAACAAGGCAACCGGCATCACCGTTTATTGGGGATATGATGACAGCCTCATGTTCATCGGCCTGGAGAGCAAGGGCAAGGGCTGGCTGGCGATTGGCTTCGGCTCCGACAAAATGCATGAGGCGAACATGGTCATCGGTCGGTTCCACAATGATGTGGCGGAGGTGGTGAACCATGTCGGCGTCAACCGGACCCATGCCGCGGCTAATCTCGGCGACTCGCTCCTGATTGAGTCGGAGATTGACTTCGACGAGGAAACCGGCACCATGGCAATGGAGTTTGTCTACCCGTTGAGCTGGAACGGACTCAAGGGTGCTGCCATCTCCGGTCTTGTTCCGGGCGAAGTATATGACCTGCTCTTGGCCCGCAATGCCCGGACCGCGGCGCTGACCGCAAAGCACGGGCAGAAGGCCCAGCTCAAGTTCCAGCTCGCAACCAACCCAGGCGAGAAGAAAAGCGGCGAGCAATGAAGATTGAGCGCTAACCGCCACCGGCTAACCGCTCTCAGCATCAGACGAACAGTTTTTATCGGCTTCTGGCTGACGGGTCTCGTTCAGGGTGGGACCCTCAGTCTCTGGGTGACGCTGCCGGAGTCGTTGAACCCCGGCTCCTTTATCATTGCCCTGCCCCCCCTCACCCGGGCCACCGCAGCTCACTGCTCAAATTCCCCCTCCGACAGCACCTCTTCTACCACTTCCTGTTCACTCCGCAATGGCTTTGACCAAGGCCTCGCCTATGCCGAAGTGACCGTCGAGCGCCAGCTCCCAACCGCCCCCAATCAAGACGCCACCTTGACCGTGGAGTTCGAGCCGCTGCCGCTGAACGAAAGGCTGGCACGCGAATCCTTCCTCTTCACTGTTCTTTACAAACAGACTTCGCCTGACTCCACGCTCTGGCGCCGGATGATAAACCGTTCGGAAGCGCAAACCTGGTATGCACCCGTCGAAACCACCCTGGCCCACCTTTTCGGGGCTCCACCACCTCCCGATTTCCAGCTCAGAGAACTCACCAGCCTGCCCCTGGAACTTGATGTCGTGGTGGTGCCGAACCAGGGCGGCTGGGGCAATGTCCCATTGGAGAAGACCGGTGACCTTCTGCCCAATGTAATCGGCCTGCGCCAGCTCCTTGCCGAACAAGGGTTGAAGTCGGTAGCGGTTCCCTTTTACCGGACGACCGGAGCAAATCCCAACTATTTCGCCACACTTACCGAACTGTTCGGCTTCCATCATACCGTTGCCCAAGACCTGGCCGGTGAAATTGCCCGGCTTCTCAAATGCCACCCCCGCATCAAGGTCATTATGATTGGGCTCTCTAACGGCGCCACCATCGCCGATGCTGCCATGAATCTTCTTCCGGCCGCAGTCCGGGATAATGTCTATGCCATAGAGCTAGGCACACCATTCTGGCGCCACCTGACAAGGTCTGACAACATCCTTCACATCCTGGGCAGTGGCGCCGACCCCCTGGCCAACGGCGACGCCGACATTCTGCTCGCCAACCTTCTCCAAGGCGTGGTTCGAATCACCATCGCCCGGCTGAACGGTTTGCGGCCCCGCTTTGAAGAGGTCTTTCACCTCCCCGGCCACTTTTACACCTGGGAGAACATCAGACCCCGGGTTGCCGACTTCCTTGACCGGCGACTCAGACATTAGCGCCGTCTCCAACCACTCGGCTTGACTTTTACCGTCGTGCCGATATTGTTTGGCTCGAAATGAGACTGACCACTTTACTTCTCCTTGCCGGTCTTCTCGGTTTCGGCTGTGCCCCGAAAAACGGTCGTGGCGTCGTGGCACTGGTCAACGGAATCCCGATTACGCTTGCCGAGCTGGAACGACAAATGCCCCAAACGGTTCCGGCCCAAGAGGAATCAACCATCCGGCGCAAGACCCTAGAGGAGCTGATTGCCAAGGAACTGTTTGTTCAGGAGGCGGAGCGCCAGGGCCTCGATTCGGCAATCGGCTACCAGCTGGAACTGGAGAAGAAGGCGTTGGTAATGCGCGAACTCTTTCGCACCATTGCCCAACAGGTCAGGCCCGTCTCCGAGCTGGAGCTGAAACGCGACTACGAGCTCCTCAAGACCGAGGACCGCTGCCAGGTGATTGTTGTGCCCGACCGGACGCAGGCGCAGCGGCTGATTGCCGAGCTTGAGATGGGGGTGCCATTTGAGAGTCTGGCGGTGCGACATTCCATTCATCCCAGCCGGGTCGAGGGCGGCGACATGGGCTACACACCAGAGCTTTACATTGACGAGCCGCTGCGCAGTGCCGTCATCGCGCTTACGCCCGGAGCCTGGACCCAACCCATCCTCTATGACTCCAATTATGCCATTATCCGGCTTATTGACCGCCGGCCCGCCGACCCACCACCACCACCATTCTCCGAGCTGAAACAGCGGCTGGCTGAGCAGTTGAAACTCACTCGCCAGCGGCAGGCCGCCGCCAATTATATGGCCGAGCTGCGACGACGCCTTGAGTTCAACCCGGAAGGTCTGCGGGTCTTCTACAAACCGGTAGATTCCATAACCGAGTCCGAAAAGGAAATCTGGGTGGCAATCCGTGACGGCAGGCAGTATGTGAAAGTCGGCAGACTCCTTCACATCGGCCGGCGCTTTCCACCGTACCTCGACACCGCAATCCGCAGCTACGCAATCCGCCGGGCAATTGAAGAGGATATTGCCTACGAAGATGGCCTGAACCGCGGTCTCGACAAAGCACCGAGGGTTCGAGCCGAGCTGGCCGAAACCCGGCGCAGGTTGCTATATGATAAGTTTTACGAAAGAGAGGTGGCGTCCCAAGTAACCGTTTCCGATTCGGAGGTCGCCGCCTATTATGAGGCACACCGCGACCGGTTCCTCGGCGAGCTGGCGTCGGTCGCAACTCTCATCCGGAACGACCTGACCAAAGAGCGCCGCACCGCCCGCTACAATGAGGTTCTGAGCCGGTTGCGGGACAAGGCTAGGATTGTCGTCAATGAAAGAGTGCTTCATCGTGCCCAAAGGCGAAAGGAAAAGAAATGACCCGTTATCCACTATCCCCTATCTGCTATCTCTTGGCTGTCGGCTGTTTGCTTATGGCTGTGAGCTGTCAGCCCCCCGCCCTGCACCAGCCTACCGGTCCGGCCGTTGCGCTGGTAAACTCCGACCGACTGACCAAGCTGCAGGTTGATTACTTGGCGCAGCAGCTTCAGGGGCAGGTCACGAGCGAAAATCTGCCCAAGGTCCTCGAACACATGGTTACCGTCTCGCTCCTCTCTCAGGAGGCGGTGCGCCGCGGCCTCTTGAAGGACCCGGAGGTCCTGGCCCGGCTCGCCTGGATTGAGCGGATGTTCCTGACAAGCGAACTGACCGAACGGCTGACCTCAGGAATCGAACCTTCCAACGCCGAGCTGTTTGACTACTACAAGGCCCATCAGGAGGAGTTCTCGGTCGGCCTCAAGCTCATGCTCATGGTCCTTCCCGACAGCATTGTTGCCGAGCAGACCCGGGCCGAGCTTGTGGCTGGCGCCGACTTCGTGAAGCTGGCAAAGGAACGTTCCCGTGACACCTCAATGCTTCATCTCCCCGGCTACCCGACCCGCGGGATTGGTGATGCCCTGGGCTGGCGCCTCAAGGATGAAGAGGCGGTATTTAGCCTCCGGCCGGGCGAGGTGTCACCGGTGATTCCCAGTGCCGCCGGCTATCAGATTGTCAAGGTGGTTGAGCGGAAGCGCATCACCGACACCCCCCGCTTCAATGAGGCGGCTCAGCTCTATATCAAGGAGGCACTCACCCGGCAGCGGAGCCAGACGGTCGTGGACAGCCTGGTGACTGCCCTCCGCAGCAAGGCAAAGGTTGAGCTGCGGCCTGAGGTCTATTTTCAGAAGGAGTGAAGTCGGCCATCCGCTGCCTGCTATTCGCCTGCGCCCTGCTACTCCTTTCGCGGCCCACATCGGCTGCGCCGGCCGATTCCATCGCCGCCACTGTCGGCGATGAGCTGATTCTCGAAAGCGAACTCCAGCAGACCATCCTCTTCATGCGCATCGCCAGTCAGGACACCGTCACCCCGGACTCGACCCTCAGAAACATTGTCCTCAACCGGCTGATTGATGACCTACTCCTCGAGGAACAGGCCCGCCGTGAATCAATCGTGGTTGAGCAGTCGGAGGTAACTGCCGAGGTTGATGAGAACCTTGCCAGCCTGCGTCAGCGGTTTGACGACCCTGAGGAGTTTAAGGCGGCGCTTCAGGCCGAAGGGCTTACCGAAAGGACACTCCGTCAGCGCTACGAGAAGGAAATCCGGGGCCGGCTCCTTGCCCGGCGTCTTCTGGAAAAGGAGGGGCTGACCCAAATCTACATCTCGCCGGCCGAGGCGGAGCGGTTCTACAACGAAAACCGCGACTCCATCGCTCGCATTCCGGCAAAGGTGACCTTGGCCCACATCCTTGTTGCCATCAAACCCTCAGACTCCTCTGAAATGGCCGGCAGGCAGCGGGCAAGCGAGGTCCTGGACCTTTTGGCCGGGGGCGGTGAATTTCCAGCACTTGCCCGCTCCTTCTCCGACGACCCGAGGACCGCCCCCAAAGGCGGTGACTGGGGCTGGGTGAATCGGGACAGCCTTGCCCCGGAATTGGTAATGGTCACCGACCAGCTCAAGCCGGGCCAGATTGCACCACCCTTCCGCATCCCGGAAGGCTATCTTATCCTTAAACTGGATGACCGCGCTCGGAGCCGGGTCCGCTTCCGGACGATTCTCATCCGGGTTCCAATCACCCGTGCCGATACCATCAGGGCCAGGAGCCGTGCCGAGGCAGTCAGACGGAAGATTCTGGCTGGCGCCGACTTCGACTCTCTAGCCCGCAGCCTCTCCGATGACCCGGCCACTGCCGAGTCTGGTGGCTATCTTGGTGACTTTACACTCTTGGGACTGGCACCGCCCTTTGACAGGGTAGTTGCCGGGCTCGACTCCGGCCAGGTCTCGGAGCCGGTCCTCTCAGAACACGGCTTCCACATCGTCCTGGTTCTCGACAAGGAGCCGGAGCGAACCCTGAGCTATCTTGAGCTTCAGGATTCTATCCGCAACTACCTTTACCAAGAGCACCTCACCAAAAGACTCCGGCAGTATCTGGACCGAATTGCCCTGACAACATATATCAAACGGTTCGGCACTCCGTGAGATGAACCAGTTGACTTATTTGGAAACTTCCATTATCTTGAAACTATAATGCAGCAAAGCCTCTGCATCATAAGCACCAACCACTAGGGAGGAACTATGCGTAAATCGCTGCTCCTGACAATAACCATCGGGACACTGCTGGCACTCCTGACCGGTTGCCGGAACAAGCCGCCGCGCATCCCGATGCGGCCGGCCGGTCCTGATGAGGTTGCACCCGGCGAGAGCACCAGCTACCAGTCGGTCACCACCGACCCAAACCGGGACAAGGTGCTCTACATCTTCGACTGGGGCGACAATCTCTCCGACACCACCGGGTTCGTGAGTTCCGGAGATACCGTTACCCTTGGCCACGCCTGGCAGGACACCGGCTACTATCCAATCCGGGTTCTTGCCAAGGATGAGAAAGGCAACTTCAGCCCGGACTGGTCGGACACCCATCTGGTTCACGTCATGGTCCCTGTCAATCGCCAACCCGATGCTCCGGCAAAGCCCACCGGCCCCGATTCGGGCTGGGTCGAGGAGTGGCAGGTCTTCTCAACCAGTGCCACCGACCCGGATGGCGACTCGGTTCAGATTCTCTTTCTCTGGGATGAGGGTCAGACCTCGCTCTGGAGCCGTTTCGTTCCCAGCGGGACCACCGTAACCGACTCGGTGAAATACCACACCCGGGGTCTGAAATCGATCCGGGCGATTGCCCGCGACCCGGACGGCCTCGTCTCCGATACCTCGGAGGTCAAGGAGTTCAAGGCCCTGATGGTGAATATAAAACCCTTCCCTCCGGCACTCTCCGGTCCGGCCCGCGGCATTCCCAACGGGCCATATTACCGGTTCTATGCCCGGACCACCGACCCGAATCCGGGCGACAGCGTCCAGTACAAGTTCTTATGGGGAGATGGCACCTCATCCGACTGGACCGCTTTGGTTCCCTCCGGCCGGCAGGTTATGGACTCCACCCGCTACTCAGCTCTGGGCAGCTACCGCATCAAGGTTATCGCCCGTGACCAGCTCGGCCTGGTCTCGGACACCTCAGAGGCGCTGGTATTCAATGTTGTCGGTGAAGGAACCATTCTCTGGGGTTATGCTGGCGGTGATGAGTTTGTCGCCTCGCCGGCCCTTGGTGCCTGCTCCAGCGCTGCCGAACTCCGGCCGGCAGTCTTCATCGGCGGAACCGACGGCTCAATGTACGCGATTGATGCCTATCAGGGCGAAAGACTCTACAGCACCCAAAGCACATCAGGCGAGGCCTTCAACTCCTCACCGGCCCTGGATGCCAATAACACCCCATATATCGGCTGCGACGACGGCGTCCTCTATGCCTTCACCCCCTACGGCAGCATCAAGTGGTCCTATCCCGACACATTCTCCGACGACGACATGGCCGCAACTCCAGCGATTGACGGCGACTTCATCTACTGCGGCGGTGAGAACAACTACCTCATCAAGCTCCGCAACAACGGAACCGAGGTGTGGCGCTATCTTCTGAGCGACAACATCCTTGCCTCACCGGCACTCACCTCAACCGGCGACATCATCGTCTGCGACGACTCCGGCTATGTCACCGCCCTCGGCTCGGACGGCAGCTTCAAGTGGCGTTACGACACCCAGGGCAGCATCTTCGCCAGCCCGGCAATCGGCCCGGGCGATGTCATCTACGTTGCCACCGACCAGGGTAAACTCTTTGCCCTCTCCTCATCCGGCACTCTCCTCTGGACGTTTACCGTCCCTCCGCCCAGCAACGACATCAACTCTTCGCCGGTGATTGACGCCAGTGGCTGCATCTACTTCGGCTGTGACAACGGAAATCTCTACAAGCTCAATCCCGACAGCACCCTCGCCTGGGTTGCCAATGTCTCCGCCTCGCCCCTGACCGCGACACCGCTCCTCTGCGCCGACGGCATAATCTACATTCCAGCCGACAACGACACCCTCTACGCCCTCAATCCCGACGGCAGCCGACGCTGGGCAGTCTGGATGGGCTTTCCGATTGGCGGGAAGCAGAGCCCCAGACCGCGCCGACTCGCACTCTCCGTTACCCCCTCGCCGGTTGTTGACCAGTTCGGCATCATCTACTGCGCATCGGGTCGGGGTATCTTCGCCATTGCCGGAAGGCCCGAGGGCGTCCTTATGCAGAGCCCCTGGCCGATGTTCCATCACGACATCCGCCACACCGGCAAACCGTAAGGTCCTTTCCGCAATCAGCTTTTCCGCCCTCCGCTGTGCGGAGGGCGGATGGCTTTTAGTGATTGGCCGGGGTCCAAAGCTGGGTGCCGAGCAGGGTGGCGACGACTCGGCCCCTCATGGTCCGGCCCAGGAACGGGGTGTTGCGGGAACGGGAAAGGATTGCCTCCCTGGTGAATGTCCACTTGGCATCAGGGTCTATCACCACCAGATTTGCCTCCTGTCCCAGGGCAATTCTGGGCGGCTCAAGCCCGATAATCCGGGCCGGCACAACCGTGAGCCGGCTGATGAACTCGACAAGGGAGAGCACTTTCTTCAGGACGAGCTGTTCATAGCCGAGGCTGAATGCCGTCTCAAACCCAATCATGCCTGGTGGTGCCAGGTCAAACTCAACCTCCTTCTCCTCTTGGGCATGGGGCGCATGGTCGGTGGCCAGGCAGTCAATTGTCCCATCGGCCAGACCGGCAATCACCGCCCTCCGGTCCTGCTCGGTCCGGAGCGGCGGATTGACCTTATAATTGGTGTCGAAGCCCCTGACCCCATCTTCGGTCAGAGTGATGTAATGGGGACAGGTGTCGGCCGTCACCGGAATCTTGCGTCCCTTGGCCCAGCGCAAAAGCTCCACCGTTGCCGCGCAGGAGACGTGACAGATGTGGATTCGGCTCCGGGTGAGCTCGGCAAGGAGGATGTCGCGCGCCGCTGCCGCTGTCTCGGCAACAAAGCTTGTTCCTGCTATGCCCAGCTGGGTAGCAACCAGGCCCTCGTTGGCGCTGCCCGCAGCCAGCTCCGGAACCTCGCAGTGGGACATCACCAGGAGGTCAAAGGTCTTGGCATACTCCAGAACCCGGCGCATCAGCTCGCCATCACTTATCCAGGAGCCGTCGTCAGAAACCGCTACCGCCCCTGCCGCCTTCATTCCCGCCAGCTCGGCAAGCTCCTTGCCCTGGCGGCCCTTGGTACAGCAGCCAACCGGATGGACTCGTGCCAGACCGGCCTCCCGCGCCCTGGTGAGGACAAAACGCACCAGCGCCTCAGAGTCAATCGGCGGATTGGTGTTACCCATCGCACAGACCTGAGTCCAGCCGCCGGCCAGTGCCGCCCGGGTGCCGGTCTCAATCGTCTCCTTGTGCTCCTCACCCGGCTCGCGGAGATGGCAGTGGAGGTCAATGAAGCCCGGGCTGAGGAACTTGCCCCGGCAGTCAACTCTCTCTCCCCCGGCACCGACCGCTCCGACCCGCCCTATTTCAACAACCATCCCGTTCTCCACCAGGACATCCTGCCGCCGGGCCTTGCCCGCCACCGGGTCAATCACCGTCCCGCCCGAGAACAAAAGCCGCTTCGGGCTCATTCTGCTCCCTCCTGACCGCCGGCCAACAGAAAGAGCACCGCCATCCTCACCGCCACACCGTTCTTCACCTGATTCATGATTAGGGTCTGGGGCAGGTCACTCACATCATAGTCCAGCTCCACTCCCCAGTTCACCGGTCCGGGATGGGTTATCACCACCTTCGGGTCAAGCTTGGCCAGCCGCTCCCTTGTCAGACCGTAAAGCTGCCGGTACTCCCGCAGGCTCGGAAAGAGGCTGGCACCAATCCGCTCCGCCTGCACCCTGAGCATACTCACCACATCCACCTCATAGAGAATCCGGTCCAGCCGGTAGAAGACCTCGCAGCCCAGCTCCTCAACATAGGGCGGCAAAAGCGTCGCCGGGCCACAAACCGCAACCTTGGCACCGAGCTTGTTGAAGCAGAGGATGTTCGACCTGGCAACCCGCGAATGGGCAATGTCCCCGACAATCAGGACCCGCTTCCCCTCCAGGGTCCCGAAGTGCTCCCTCAGGGTGAAGGCGTCGAGCAGCGCCTGGGTCGGATGCTCATGGCAGCCGTCCCCGGCATTCACGACAAATGCCTTGAGCCGCTGGGCAAGAAAATGGGCCGCGCCGGCAAAGGCATGCCTGATGACAAGACCGTCAACCCTCATCGCCTCGATGTTCCGGGCGGTGTCCAGAAGGGTCTCACCCTTCTTCACCGAAGAGAGCGCCACCGCAAAGTTGACACACTGGGCACTGAGCCGGCTCGCGGCAAGATTGAACGAGGTCGCGGTCCGGGTTGAAGGCTCAAAGAACAAGAGAGCAATCGTCTTGCCCCTGAGTGCCGGCACAACCGGAATCGGCCTGTCCAGGACCTCGCGGAACTTCTGCGCCGTCTCCAGAATCTTGAGAATCTCCTCCCGGCTCAGCTCGGCAATCCCCAGAAGATGGCGCAGCCTGCTCATCTTCGCGTCAAGACCACCTCATCCCGGCCGTCGGTCTCCTGAAGATAGATGTCCACCAGGTCGTCGCGCCGGGTCTCTATCCTGCGGCCCACGAAGTCGGGCTGAATCGGCAGCTCCCGGTGGCCCCGGTCAACGAGGACCGCCAGCTGAATCTCCCTGGGCCGGCCATAGTCCAGTAGTTCGGATAGAGCCGCCCTGACGGTCCGGCCGGTAAAGATGACATCATCAACCAGGACCAGGGTCTTGCCCGTGATGTCAAACCCAATCTCCGAGCCCCGGACAATCGGCGCCTCGGCAACCAGCTGCAGGTCGTCGCGGTAGAGGGTGATGTCAATTGCCCCAACCGGACAGTTTCCGAGCCGGGCGGCGAGCCGCTTGGCCAGCGGGACTCCCCGGCGCTTTATTCCGACCAGTGCCAGGTCTTTCCGGTCCTGGTTGCGCCGGCCAATCTCTTCGGCGAGTCGGTCAATAAGCTCGGTAACCTTCTGGGCTGAGAGAATCCGCCGCCTCATTTGATAAGCAGGGACACCGGGATAAGGACGCAGTATCCCACTACCAGAAGCAGCGGCGCAAGCGTGATTGAACCCTTGGCCAGAAGGATGAACCCGACGACGATGGTCAGAAGCCCAACCGCCATGATGATATAATTCTTTTTCCCCAGGGCAATCGGCGGCCGGCTGGGCTTCTTCGGTGCCGGCTGTGCCGGTCTTGTCTGGGCCGCGGGCTTCGACTTCTTTGCCATTACAGTTGGTCCTAGTGCCGCATCATAGGCAAAAGCCGGACAATGTCAAGAAACAAATATTTCACAAAGCACCTCACAAGCTTCTCCTTCTTGAGCCAAATTAGTGCACCGTGAAGGTGCAACCCTGCAAGAAACTCTGGTCCAGCCTGATGAAACGGTCGCACACCCGTTGAAGCTCTTGGGAGCGGCCGGACTCAAAGTAGACATTCTCAACATGCTTGCCCAAATCCTTTACTGCCTCGACTGCGGTCGCGAAGTCACCATCCCCAGTTACGAGGATGGCGGTATCATAGGCATTCGAGTAGGCATACTTCAACATATCAACTGCGATATTAATGTCTACCCCTTTTTCGACCACGGTGTTTCCGCGCGGCATCAGCCTTCCGAGTTTCACCTGAAAGTAGTCAAGATGGTTCAGGCGCTCAAGAAACCGCTGCTGGTCAACATAACGTTGCTCGCCATCCTCCCGTCGGACAACCGCCGTATAGAAGTAAACCCGCACGAGTTGCCTCTGACCGACCAACTTGCGGGCAAAGGCCTCGAAGTTTATTCTGGTTCCCTCGGGAAGTGCATTACGGCAACCGTGATAGAAGTTGCTGCCGTCTATGAAGATAGCGACCCGCTCAGGCATCATCTGTCCTACTCTGTGAAATAAACCGGAGGTTGCAAAGCAACCTCCGGGTGGTAATTAGCCGCCATTGCGCAGCAAGGGCGGGGGTTAATCCATATTATCTTAGTCTCGTCAGTCCACATGTCAAGTTCGACTTATTCTCCTTAGAGCCGCAGGCAGTGGGCTCTCTTGCTCCGCTCGACCAGACCGACCATCTTCTCATGCCGCACCCTGACGACGTCATCGAAAATGGGATTCCCTGACTTCGGGGCCGCTCACGGCGAACTTTATTGAT
>JBDRUJ010000027.1:0-320 GCA_039801285.1 Caldifarciminota bacterium | reverse complement strand
CTGCATTACCTCTCTGGTGGCTGAGCCGCCTGTCTCCCCACGGTGCTCATAATCCTCCATATCGCGACAAATGGCAGAACGTCTGATGAGACAATACCCTCAAGCATTGTCCTGACGTTCGGCGTATATCCCCTGCCTCTGCCCCCACCCCTCCTGTTCGCTCTGTACCTATCCCACGCGGAGTAATAAGCTTCCCAGACCCGTCCCGGATTCCTTCTCACGACGCGCTCTGGATTGTTCCCGTCGAACGATAGCATTGTGTGCAGATGGTTCTGGTCTGGTGTCCTTGAGCCAAGTAGCAAGAGGTGTCTGGAGCCATA
>JBDRUJ010000026.1:0-15304 GCA_039801285.1 Caldifarciminota bacterium | reverse complement strand
GACGATGCTGGACGCCTGGTTGCGAACGGCACATATCTCTACAGGCTTGAAACCGTCTCTGGAACCGTCACGACAAGGGCGGTTCTGGTTCGCTAAGAAGCAGCAGCACACCTCAGGCAGGGGCGGCCCATCCGCCCCTGCCTCTTTTTGGGTCTCAACATACCTTTTATCTTAGAAATAATCCCTTCATTGTCAGAGGTGGAAAAGCCAATATCTTCTCGGTTCCACTAAGGAAACCGGCTCTCTTCACCAGCCGAAACTTTTGGTGACCTCTCTCTGCCCCCGACAGACGAAGCCTGAGTTAGTCAGGCGGAAAGTGGCATTCCCAAAAACTTCTACTCTATGCAGGAGTCAACAGGAGGCGGAGCCGGGTCGGGTGCGACAATAAAGAGCAGACCGCCCGCTGCCGCCAGTCCCGCCGCAACAAACATAATGGTCCGGTAGCCGAAGGCACCGGTTATGCCTTCCAGGAGCGCGCCCATGACCGCTGCAAGACTGAGGATTGAGTTGAGAACTCCGGCTGCGGTTGACCGCTCCGGATTGCATCTGAGTAGTTGCTTCAGTGAGCCGAGATAAAGACAAGACCAGGAAAGGGCCAGGGCAATCTGAATCGGAACCGCCTGTCGGAAGTCGCGGGCAATCCCGAAGGCGACAAAGACCAGCACCGAAAGGACAAATCCGGCATTGATGAGCAGCTTCTCCCGGAACCGCTCCAGAAGGTTCATGAACAGAAACTGGCCAAACGGGTTCAGGGCAAAGACCAGTCCGACCCAGAGCCGGCTTGCCCCGATATCGGCAAGATAAAGCGGAAAGATTGTCCAGATGCTGAACGCGCCCAGATGTCTGAGAAGAAATGAGAGATAGAGCTTCCAGTTCCGTCTGATAACTCGGGAGTCGAAGAAGGGCTGGCTGATGTTTGCTTGCTGACTTCGAAGGAGAAGAATGGCTGTGAAGAGCGTAACCAGCAGGGCAAATGCCGATACCGGAAAGACCCAGGCGGCACTTACGGCACCGGCAATAACTGCCCCGAATCCCCAGCCGAGCGAGCCGAAACCGCTGAACCGGCCCAGCCGGTTGTTATACTGGTAAAAGTAGGCAATCAGCGCCGCCGGAAAAATACCGGCGCAGAACCCGGCCAGCGCCCGCACCAGAAAGAGACCCGACAGGTTCCTCACTAATGTGTGGGCAGCTAGCGCTAGAGCCGAAGCGAAGAGTCCAACAACAACAAACCGCTTCCGGTCACCGAAATCGGCCCAGCGGCCAAAAAGCATGTTGGAAACCAGCAGTGCCGCCTGATAGGTCGCCACTAGAAGTCCAACCTGAGAATGGTTTGCACCAAGCCCCCTGGCCAGCAGGGGCAGATAGACAACCGCTGCCATCAGGCCGGTATTGGCAAGGACCTGGATTAGATATGGCCCTGGCAAAGGGATGACTCCTTCCTAATGCCCGGCCTCCAGGGGCTCGAACGCTGTCCTGAGCCAGTTGAGCACCGCCTGAGCCTCCTGACCCTGCCCCAGCTCAGTGAGCAGTCTGGCCCGTAGGAGCGCGAAACGGCGGTAACGCTCCAGATTGGCCCTGGTCCTCTCATCCAGTCTCAGCCTGGGAATCCGCACCCGGAGCCTCGTCCAATCAAACTCCGGTATCAGACTGTCCTCCCTTATCTGCAAGAGCAGTCCGACCGGCACCAGCCGGAATCCTGCCAGAAGCTCCCGACCATCACGACCCGACTCTGGAAAGATGGTTGTATAGGCCGGCCTTTCCGGATTACGAAGAACAAAGCTTCTGAGCAAGACTATGAAGCAGGCCTGGATTGCCTCCGGGTCTTTCAGCCGGTTATGCTCGAACTGGTCAAGATAGCTCCGGTAACGTTCCAGCTCCGGTTTTGACCTTTCAATCAGCCAGGGATATGCCTTAGCCAGATAGTTTAGATACCAAGAGCGTCGGACCAGCTCCTTGTCAACAATGCAGACATCAGGACGCACCTTTTCAACATTCTGCAGGTAAAAGACCGGTGCGTAAAGGTCCCACCAGTCGGTAATAATGATTGCATTGCTCTCGGTCGATGCCAAGGTATTCATTGCCTCGTCATATGCCACATAATCGCCCTGCCTGCCCAGACTGTTGAAGTTCACAATGAGCAGAACCAAACCCACAACCCAGCCCAGATGTTGCAAAGGCCGCACCAGGGCTCTCAGGCTGTCCAGGCCAACGGCACAGAAGAGTGCAAGCCCCAGAACGCACGGGATGTAATAGGATTCGATGTCCGAGATGCTGTAGTTGATGGCGTAGAAAAAGGACAGAAAGACCGTTGCCAGAAGGCCGAGAGCCAGGCTGAGCCTCGTCTTGACCAGCCGATAGACACCTATTAGGACCGGTACCAGAAGAACGAAACCGAAGGAACGGGCAATGATACCAAGACCCCGGCCGGCATTCCTCACAACCTCGGCCATTGGTAACGAGAACATCCATACCTGATACTGCCTGCCGGTCACATGCCACCAGAACCGCTCAAGATTGACCGGGTTGCCCCAGGCAAAAAGCGGCCCGGCCCTTGCCCGGATAATCAGAAAGAGATAGGGCGAAAGACCTAACAGCCCGAAGAGAATCAAAACGGGCAGCCTCCGCCAGAAGGAACGGCCTAACTTCCCAAGGACCGCCAGCGCGGCACCTAACACAACGCTCAGTCCCGACATGTGATTCGTCAGACTGAGCCCGGCAAGATAGGCGAACAACAATAGCCCCCGTGCTGTGTCAACCCCTTCTGCTGCCCAAAAAACAAGGACCGCCAGGACCAAAGTCAGACTGTAGACCTCAACATCAACCGCTACCGCCCACACCGGCACAGAAAGTCCAAGAACCAGTGCCGCACCTCCAACTGCACTGGGTCCCAGCCCAAGCTTCTGCCCCAGAAGAAGAAAAAGCCCGACACCAGTTGCGGCTAAAAGCCCGCTCATGACCGCCACCCGGTTCACAACCCTTCCCAGCGGAACCAGTGTTGCCAGTCGGCCGAGCATCGTCCAGAGCGGATATCCGGTTGGGTGGAGAATGTTCAATAGATAACAGCCGGCAGCCAGTTCACCCGAGTCAATCAGTCCGACCGTCGGCGACATAGTGAGAAGATAGACGCCTAGGAGAATGGGAACAACCGCCCAGACCAATAACCGCTTTCCGCCTGCTCCCCCGAGTCTGAGTCTATTCCCCAAGGTAGGCATGTTTCACCCTGGGGTCGGAACGCAATTCCTGTGCCGGTCCGGAGAGGACAACCCGGCCGGTCTCAAGCACATATGCCCGATGGGCAATCTTGAGCGCCATATAGGCGTTCTGCTCAACCAGGAGGACTGCCGTTCCCTGCCGGTTTATCTCCTGGATGATGCTGAAAATCTCCCTGACCAGAATCGGCGAAAGACCCATTGACGGCTCATCAAGCATCAAGAGCCTCGGTCGGGCCATAAGCCCCCTGCCCATAGTCAGCATCTGCAGCTCGCCACCGGAAAGGGTTCCGGCAGTCTGGTTCAGCCTCTCTCTGAGCCTGGGAAAAGACCTGAAGACCCGCTCCATCGTCTCGGCCCGCTCCTCCTTCGGCCGGTTGTAGGCGCCAAGCAGCAGATTCTCCCGCACTGTCAGGTCAACAAATGGCCTGCGCCCCTCAGGCACATGGCCGATACCCATGCGCGCCACCAGATGACCGGGCCGGCCATCAATCCGGCGGCCATCAAAGAGGACTTCGCCTGATACCGGTCTTACCAAGCCGGAAATCGTCCTCAGGATTGTGCTCTTGCCCGCTCCATTGGCACCAATCAGGGTGACAATCTCGCCCTCAGCAACATCGAACGAAATCCCGTGCAGGGCCCGGATTGCACCATAATCAACCACCAGGTCCCGAACCGCCAAGAGCATCTAAGCCTCAACCTTTCCGAGATAAGCTTCAATGACCCTCGGGTTTGACTGGACCTCTTCCGGTGCTCCCTGGGCAATCACCTCACCGAAGTCCATCACCACAACCCTCTTGCAGACGCCCATTACCACCCTCATCTGATGCTCAATCAGCAGGATGGTCAGCCGGAACCTTTCATGAAGAAACAGAATCAACTCCATCAACTTGTCAACCTCGGCCGGATTCATCCCGGCAGCCGGCTCGTCAAGCAGAAGCAGCTTCGGCTCGGCAATCAGCGCCCGGGCAATCTCAAGCCTCCGCTGCTCACCATAGGGCAGATTGTGAGCCAGCGCATGAATCCTGGACTCCAGGCCCAAAATCGAAAGCAATTCCCTTGCCCTTTCGGTCACCTGCCGTTCCTCCTGCCGGAACCGCGGTGTCCGCAGAACCGAGCCGAATATCCCGGTCTCGCCCAGATGATGATAGGCCACCCGCACATTGTCCAGAACCGAAAGCTGCCGGAACAGCCTGATGTTCTGAAAGGTCCGGCTGATTCCCAGTTGATACACCTGGAACGGTTTCAGACCGGTTAGTTCCCTGCCGCGAAACCGGATTGAGCCTTTTGTGGGCCGATACATGCCGGTCACCAGATTGAACACGGTTGTCTTGCCCGCGCCGTTCGGCCCGATAAGACCCACTAGTCCGCCCGGCTCAAGCTGCAGATTGAAATCCCTGACTGCAACCAGCCCGCCAAATGCCTTGGTCAGGCCGCTGATTTCCAGCAGCGGTTCCATCGCTAGTTCTCCTTCGGCCTCAGGAAACGGAACTCGGTTCCTCCGAACATGCCCCTGGGCCGAAACAGCATGAAGATGATGAGCAATAAGGGATAGAGCACCATCCGCCAGTCCTGAATCGCCGGTGGCAGCACAATCCTCAACCCCTCCAGAAGGAATACCCAGGCAACCGCAGCAACTACCGTTCCCGATATGCTGCCCAGCCCGCCCAGAACAACGATGAGCAGGACATCAATTGACTTCAGGAAGTCGAAGTTGTCCGGGCTGAGATAGGCATAGAGATGGGCATAGAGGCTACCGGCAACACCGGCAAACATGCAGCCGATGACAAACCCCATCGTCTTATACCTGGTGGTGTTGATTCCTACCGCCTCAGCCGCCAGCTCATCCTCCCGGACCGAAACCAGGGCCCGACCCACACTAGAAAAGACGATGTTTCGTAAAACCACTATCGCCAGGACCGCCACCGCAAAGACCCAAGGGAAACTCGCAAGTCTTGCTATCCCCCTCATCCCGCAGGAGCCGCCCATCACCGGAATAACCTTGTCCGAGTTCTTGAACAGGACATTCATAATCATCCCGAATCCCAGTGTTGCGATACCGAGATAGTCCGACTTCAGCCTAAGAATCGGCAGACCTATCAGGAATGCGACAACTCCGGCGACAATTGCTCCGGCCGCCATTCCCGCGAGAAGTTTCCATGCACCGGCACTTGGAATGGAACGGGTAACCAGTGCCGATGTATAGGCACCAATTCCGTAGAAAGCTGCATGGCCCAGAGAGAACTGGCCGGTATAACCGTAAATAAGATTGAGGCCCAGCGCCGTGATTGCAACAACTCCGGCATAGGAGAGAATCATCTGAAGATAGACGTTGATCACTCCGGCCAGCATCAAACCCTGGAGCACGACAAACACCACCGCTGCACCAGCCAGCACAATCCCGCCCGGCCCGAATCGCCTACCGCTCCTCACCATCGGTTCTCTTCTCTTTTCTGACTTCTAACTTCTGACTTCCCAATCACACCTTCTCCCTGTCTGGTTTGCCGAGAAGGCCGGTCGGCCGCACGAGCAGCACGATGATGAGAATCCCGAATGCCACCGCATCTCTGAGTGTCGAAGAGATATAGACTTCGGTCAGCTTCTCAACAACCCCCATGATGACCGCGCCCAGCATCGCACCTGGAATGATGCCGATTCCGCCCAGGACCGCCGCCACAAACGCCTTCAGACCGGGCATGATTCCCATGAACGGGTTGAGCTGCGGATAGGCAATGCCATAGAGAACCCCTCCGGCTCCGGCCAGGGCCGCACCGATACCGAAGGTGATTGAGATTATGCCGTCAACATCAATTCCCATCAGTCGGGCGGTATCCTTGTCAAACGATACCGCGCGCATCGCCAGGCCGGTTTTGGTCTTGTTGACAAAGAGCGTCAACCCGACCATCAGCACAAGCGCAACACCGAAGACGATGATTTGGATGTTCGAGATGGTCACGCCCCCGAGGTTGAAGCTCTTGACCTCAAACGGCCTGGGAAAGGCACGGAAGTCCGGCCCGAACACAAACCTCAGGCTGGTGAAGTACTCCAGAAACAGCGAAACACCCATTGCCGTTATCAGTGCCGAGATTCTCGGTGCATTCCGTAGCGGCTTGTAGGCCACCCGCTCGATGAACACGCCCAGGGCTGCGCAGCCGACCATCGCCGCCACAATCGCCAGGGGAAAGGGCAGCCGCCAGCTCGCCAGGGAAAAGAAACCGAGATAGGCACCCACCATGAAGACATCACCATGAGCGAAGTTTATCAGCCGGACAATGCCATAGACCATAGTGTAACCCAAAGCAATCAGCGCATAGACAAAACCGAGCTGAAGTCCGTTGATGAGCTGCTGCAGGAAGTAGGTCAAGGTCCAGATAGATACGAAAAATTACGCCCGAAGTCAAGCACAACCCTTTATTGACAACCCCGCCTTTGCCGACTAATGTTTAGTAAACACAAAGGAGGCCAAATGAAAAAGAACTGTTTGCTCGTTCTGGTTGTTCTTGCGCTGGCCCTGCCGGCGACTGCTCACAATATCATGATTGATGTCAACGAAGTTCCGCTCGTGATTGACACCTATGGCCGCTTCAAGCAGAACCAGTCGGTCTTCCGCTGGACACCTTTTGACTCCACCCGTCAGGTCTGGGATGTCACCGGCTATCCCGGTCAGCTCCGGGCCCGGGTCGGCCTGCGCGACTACACCGAAGGCTGGTATCCGGCACCCGACACCATGGAGAATGACCCGCCCGACCCGGACGTCTGCGAATTCGACACCCTGGGCAACAATGCCGAATCGTTCGCCTATCTCTGGCTCGACTCCTTCGCCCTCCATCACGACGGCATTGACTTCTCCCAGCAGGGATTCCGGTTCATCGGCAACTACCGGCCCGACGGCGAAGCCTATGTGCTTCCGATGTACTATGGTGCAAGCTGGAACACCGCCTGGGCCTGGCAGTACGAAATCTTCCCGGGTGTTCCTTACATCGCCCAGGAGCAGCACGAGAAGCGCATCTGTGCCAAGGGCAAGGTCCGGGTTCCGATGTCGGGCGAGTACTTCTGGCCCTGTCTGGTGATAAAGGACCACATGACCTACTCCGACAACATGGGCACCCTTGACACCCGCTGGATTTACGAATGGGTCGTTCCCGGCCACTTCCTCGGCGGCAACGGTGTCTGCGCCGCCATGAGTCAGAACGGCGCAGCCCAGAACTTCATCAATGTCGAGAACTTCTTCCAGCTTGAAACCTGCTCAATTCCCGGCTGGGACCTGATGCCGCCCACCTTCGCCAATACCCGAATCTGGCCCGACACCACCTATGCCGGGCCGTTTGTAGTCTGGTCCGACATCACCGACGACGAAGGACTGGGCGAAGAGTCCCTCTTCTACCGGGTAAACCTTGGCAACTGGGTCTCGGTTGAGCCCGACTCCGAGAGAGGCAACACCTTTTACTTTACCATTCCGCAGGTTACATCGCCCGCCCGGATTGACTACTACATCTGGGCGATGGACGAGTTCTCTCTGGACAACGAGATTGAGTTCTGGACAACCTGGCCGGTCTGCTCGCCCGAAAGCACGATGATAACCTTCAATGTCAATCCGGTTGGTATTGAGAACGAACCTCTGCCCGGCACAGCAAGGCTCACCGTCCAACCCAATCCATTTGGAAGAACCACCACCTTCCGGCTCAGCTGCCCCGCCATTTGTCATTCGCCATTCACCATTTGCCATTCGTCATTCGTCAGCATCTACCGTCCTGACGGAACGCTTGTGCAGACATTGCCCCTCACGCCTGAAGCACCCGGCATTTTGAGCGCTACCTGGGACCCTGGCGCACTTCCCAGCGGCACCTACTTCTACCGCTGCACCGCACCCAGCATTGCCGAGACCGGCAAACTCCTCCTCACCCGCTAATGCGCACTTCCCGTTATTTCGACCGAGCCGGCACGCCTGACGCCGGTTGGTCATTGCGAGGGCATTCATGCCCGTGGCAATCTCAGCCGTGGGCTTGGAACAGCGGCTTTCGCCACCGTCGGACGAGCCTCGCAATGACAGAAAAGAAGGTACGCGCAAGGACATCTCCCTTTGTCTGTCACCGCGAGGGCGAAGCCCGTGGCGGTCTATGATGGCTTCGCGGCGCTCGCCACAGGGATTGCTTCGCTTCGCTCGCAATGACAGAAGGCGGTCTGCGGTGAGCGGATGGCGGACGGCGGACAAGGGATTCCTCGACTGCGCTCGGAATGACAACTATTGAGGAGAAAACGATGGAACTGAAAACAGTCCAGATTGAGCGGCCTGAAGGCTGCAACATCATCCTCGGCCAGTCCCACTTCATCAAGACGGTCGAGGACATCCACGAACTGCTGGGAACATCGGTTCCCGGCATCAAGTTCGGCCTCGCCTTCTGCGAATCCTCCGGCCCCTGCCTTGTCCGCCACTCCGGAACCGACCCTGAGCTTGAGGAACTGGCGGCCAAGAACGCCCTGGCGATTGGTGCCGGACATTCATTCATCATCATCCTCCGCAACGTCTATCCCATCAATGTTCTCAACGGCATCAAACAGGTCCAGGAGGTCTGCACCATCTTCTGCGCCACCGCCAATCCGGTCAAGGTCGTCCTCGCCGAAGACGAAACCGGCCGCGGCATTTTGGGCGTCATAGACGGCGCAAAACCCAAAGGCATCGAAGGTGAAAAAGAGATTGTCGACCGCAAGACGTTCCTGAGGAAGATAGGATACAAACAATGACCGTGCCCGCACATTATCCCTGAGCTAGCTATGCCGAAGATAAGTGAGTTCTTCGGCATCTCCATCTGCATGTACTACCGTGAACACATGCCGCCTCACTTCCACGCCATCTACGCAGGAGACGAGGCACTCATCTCGATTGACGACCTCTCGGTGCTGTCAGGCGAGATTCCACCGCGGGCGCTCGGGCTTGTCATGGAATGGGCCAACCTGCATCGGGCAGAGCTGCATAGGGTGTGGAATCAGGCTATGGCACATCAACCACTTGACTCCATTGAACCCCTGAAGTAGCATACCGTATGCATCATGTAGTTTCGGTCAAGGTGTTGGAAGGTTACCGGCTCTGGGTCCGGTTTGACGACGGCACCGAAGGCGAGGTTGACCTGTCCGACCTTGTGGGCAAAGGGGTATTCGCCGCCTGGCAAGACCGGGCTGAGTTCCTGAAGGTCTTCATTGACCCCGAGTCACATACGCTCGCATGGCCCGGCGGAATTGACATCTGTCCGGACTCGCTCTACCGCGATGTCGCCAGCCTTGTAGCCCGCGATAAACCACCCCGTTCCGACACCTAGCTAGATGGACGCTCACTTGTCCCACCGTCATCACCTGCCCCATACCTCCGCTTGCAAGGCGTTCCTGAGGAAGATAGGGTACAAAATCTCCCCCGAGTAAATTGGTACTACCAAGTGAAGATTAGACTTCCGATGCATCCACGCCTGAAGGGCTGGTTTCAGCTATACACCTTCTTAGCCAAATGTAGGTGGGCGATATTCGTGGGCGTTGCGGCTCTTGTGCTTGGTATCATAGTAGCTATGATGTGGCCAGTTGGGTCGCGGATTTGGCTCATTTTAAATGGGATGATCTTGGTTATCAGCTTGATACTCGTTGTGCGGGATTGGAGAGACATAGCTAGAAGAGAAACTGACCTCTATATTGTGAATGTGCAGCCCAGGACAATACTATCGCGAATACAAATGTCAGATGCCTACAGCTGTTGGCAGTTAATCGAGTTCCACGAACAGTATGCAATATATTCTGATGAAGTAAACAAGTTGCTCTGCACGACCAAGCTGGATACCAAGATAGTGCGAGACAAATATCACATATCTGAACCGGTACGCACCCTTGCACCGTTTATACTTAGGACCGAGTTCCAAAGAGGAGCTGCAATTTTCAATAGCAGTAAGGTACGGCTGATGACAGATATAATAAAGGAAACCTTCACCAAACATCTTCCAGTTTCCCTCCAGGAAACGGACTACTTCTCTAGTATCTGCACGAACGAAATGAGCTGGAAACAGGTAATTTCAAGGTCGAGAGGCACTGTCATCTTGGATGGCCTCACCCTAATCAGCAATAAGAGGATTCTCTATGACTATGCCGAGAGCCCTTGTTCCAACCATATAGGGATGGGCACTCTTGCATTCACGCTGGACGGCAAGATGATAACATCCATACAAACATATGAGTCCGCCCAGTCACCGGGCTTCATGATGCCATCCGGCACCGGCTCAGCAGACTGGTCTGACCTTACGCCAGGCATCTCGTTACAAGATTTCGTTACACGGGCGATGGAAAGGGAACTCCTTGAGGAGTGTGGTTTACGCGGCAGACCGGTTCCAGTAGTAACGGAAATTGTCGGCTTTGTAAGACATGTCAACCGGGGTTACAAGCCCGATTTCTTTGGCGTATCACTTATAGGTGTTAGCTCGAATGAACTACGAATAGCTAAAGAGGAAAGGTGGTTTATCGCAGACATAATTGCTACAAAAGTCACAAAAGCCACAGCAGAGGAACTTGGTGATGCTTTAGAGCAATTCCGCGAAACTCACGAGCCAACCTTTTCGATCGTGCTTTACTTGAACCTGTGTTTCCTTCTTAGCCGTTTGAAGGAGGACAAAAACCTGTTTGTGAAGTTGAGCAAAGCCTTGCAATCGCGGAATCCCAATACGAAATTAGGTTCAAGCAATATGCGGTAGTGCACAGTGAGCAGAACAGGGGTAACAGTCTCTTTCTCCTACCTTACTTGCTAAAGTGATGATGGAAACTGCACTGCCTCCTCCGCCAGGCCGAACCTGCGACATGAACCGGAGGCGGAGTTTCGGGCGCAGACGGCTGCCGGCTGACCGCTAATGACCAAAGCGGTAGCTGCCCCACTCCATACCGAAACCCAGCCCGGACAATTGGAGCAGCCCGATTTGAGTGTGATTTTGGCTAACTCTTTGACATAGAAAATCTTATGCTAAGAGCCAGGCCTTGGGCCGCCTCATTAGGGGGTTCACTCCTCTAGTGACTTCGGGTCTGAGGTCCTTAGTTACTACGCAGTTCAGCTCAGTAATCAGTCTGATGATAACTGCTGAAATCAGAAGGCGATAGAGCCTGAAGTTGAGTTTGGTTATCAGTTGGAAATATAAGACCCTGATAAAACTGCAGTTGTTTCCATTCCTTACTCATGGCCTCACGTGATATATCAGGATTGGGTTCAGTTCGAGCCCGATTTCTCCGTTCAGGTCGAGGCTCAGAATCCGGCTCCCCTCGCCATCCCAATCGGCTTAGCTCTGCAAAATTGCCCGGACCCAAGCGGACGAACCGGTCTCCGCCCCGCTTTGTCTATCGCTCTCTTTCGGAAACAGAGCTGGACAGCACCTCGAAAGTCATCCGGCCATGCCGCAAGCAAAGTTTTGATGAAACTGCCGGCACCGCCGTAGAGACGGTGCCGGCAGAATGCCTGGGCTCTGGTTGTTATCGGCCGGTCTTGGGTGGCTTACCGCCCGGGACCTCTTCCTTCTTTTCTTCCTTCTTGGCGGTCTCGGCTGGTGCGGTTGGCGCCTTTGCCTTCACAAAGAAGCCAACCTTGGTCTTGAGCGACTCGGGCGTAACCGTCGGTGGCGAGAGATAGAACTCAATCGCCGGTCCGGCAACCTCCAGGTTTTGCTCCGCTATCCACTTTGCAAGCTCGGCATAGGTGGGACCCGCGCCGGCGGACGGGCCGACATGAACCGTCACCGCAATCTCCGAAGGCTCCAGCCTCTTTATCTCGACGCCAGCCTTCTTGTCCGGCTTGGTCCCGTCGGGAACAGGCACGCAGACCGACCATCTCAGACTTTCCGGTTTCACCTTGGCCGGGTCGTCGTAAAAGAGACCGAAGGGAGCACCGCTAGGCTGAACCTTGGCTGTGCCGGTCCAGCTCATCAGGCGCTTCATCGCTTCACCGACCCCGTCATATGGCCCCATGCTGTTGATAGCCGCATAGCTCATCGCATCCAGCTTCTCAACCGTAGCGGTGAACTTCGGAGCCTCGGGCTTTGGCTTCTCAGCCACTTTCTTTTGGCCACAGCCGAGAATGACTATGGCCAAAGCTATTGCTACGACAATTCGTAGCATCTGGTTACTCATCGTTTCCTCTCCTTATTTAGCTCTCTTCTGTCTGCCCGGAAGCAGCTCGATTACCATCGACGCTTTCCGGTTTGTCGAGCAATCGTCAAACCTCCGGGCTTTATGGTGTGACCGTAGTCACGAACTTCTGCCCTTCAGCGGTGTACATGAGCACCACCGCACTCTTGATGGGGTTGCCGAATTCGTCAAAGGTGATTCTGCCGGAGACGCAGGGAAAGTCTTTGATTTGGCTCAGCGCCTGGCGAATCTCATCAGGTCGGGCATTGGGCGCATGTCTCAAAGCCTCAATCAGGAGCAGAGCCGCATCATACCCCAGGGTGGCCAGGGCATCCGGCTTGGAGCCGAACTTAGCCTGATATTTTCTGACCCAGTTCTGGACCTCGGGCCGCGGGTCGTCGGGCGAGTAGTGGTTGGTGAAGTAGCCGCCGTAGATGGTCCTGCCGGCAATCGCCAGCATCTCGGGCGAGTCCCAGCCGTCGCCACCGAGGAGTTTTGCTTTCAGCTCGAGTTGGTCGGCTTGCCGGGCAATCAGTCCGACCTTGTTGTAGTAGTCGGGGATGAAGAGGACATCAGGGGCAGCATGCTTGATTTTGGTGAGCAGTGCCGAAAAATCGGTGTCATCCTTCTGATAGGATTCGAAGGCGACGACCGTCCCGCCCAGCTTTTCGAATGCCGCCTTGAAGAACTCGGCAAGTCCCTTAGAGTAGTCGTTGCCGACATCAAACATCACCGCCGCGGTCTTGGCCCTGAGGCTTTCCGAGGCGAACTTCGCGGCGACCGTCCCCTGGAACGGGTCAATGAAACAGGCACGGAAGATGAAGCTCTTGTGCTTGCCGTCATCGGTCATCGTCACCTTGGGGTTGGTCGAGGTCGGCGTAATCATCGGGATATTTGCCACCTGACACTTGTCAGCCAGAGGGAGGGAGCATTTGGAAGAGACCGAGCCGATGATTGCCACCACGCCATCCATATCAATCAGCTTGCCGCCGGCATTGGAGGCCTCGGTCGGGTCGTTCTTGTCGTCACTGATAAAGACCTTGATTTGCTTACCGTTGATGCCGCCGGCCGCGTTGACCTCCTCAATCGCCAGCATTGCGCCGTTGCGGGTCGATTCGCCGAAGGTCTTCACATCGCCGGTCAGCGGTGCAACCAGACCTATCTTGATGACATTGCTCGGTCCGCAGGTCACCAGGGTCATGCCCAGCACAACCTGTATTAGTGCGAGCCTTAGAACTAAAGACATCGAACCTCCTTTTGGTTTGATACTACTCATTGTTTACCGGTTCCGCCTCTATTTCCTGGCTCACGCCAGCCAGAAATCGCCGACTCCACGAGTCAAACTCTCCGGCCGCGAGCGCGTGGCGGATTTCAGCCATCAGATTCTGAAAGAATCTAATGTTATGTAAAGTCAGAAGCCTGGGGCCAAGAGCTTCCTCGGCAATGAAGAGATGTCGTAAGTAGGCTCGGGAGAAATTGCGGCAGGTGTAGCAATCGCACCGCTCATCCAGTGGGCTGGGGTCGTCACCATGCGCCGCATTCCGGATGTTCAACCGGCCGGAGCTGGTGAATGCCGTGCCGGTCCGGCCGTTCCGGGTGGGCAGCACGCAGTCGAACAGGTCAACGCCGTTCCGGACACTCTCAACAATATCCCGCGGATAACCGGCGCCCATCAGATAGACCGGCTTGGCCCTGGGCAAGACGCCAACAACCTCGGCGGTAAGCTCATAGGTCAGCTCCGATGGCTCACCAAGACAGAGGCCGCCAATCGCATACCCGGGCAGGTCCAGCTCGGCAAGCTCGGTCGCCGACCGTCGACGCAAATCGGCATAGGTCGCACCCTGGACAATCGCAAAGAGATTGGTCTCGGGTCCCTTTGCCCGGGCACAACGGTAGGCCCAGAGTGTTGTTCGGTCAACGGCACTCTCGGCGGCCTGCCGGTTTATGGGGAAAGGCGGACACTCATCCAGGCACATGGCGATGTCTGAACCCAGTGCCTCCTGAATCTCAATCACCGCCTCTGGAGTCCACCGGTGGCGCGAGCCGTCAATATGGGACTGGAACTCCACGCCCTCATCACTTACCCGGCTGAGCGCCGCCAGCGAATAGACCTGGAACCCGCCCGAATCGGTCAGAACCGGCCTGTCCCAGGACATGAACTTATTGATTCCACCCAGCTCCCTTATCCGCTTGTGCCCGGGTCTGAGGTAGAGATGGTAGGTGTTGCAGACAATCATCTGGGTTCCCGTATCAATCAACTCGGCCGGTGACAGGGTCTTTACTGTTGCCTGGGTCCCAACCGGCATGAACGCCGGCGTCTCAACCAAGCCGTGGGTTAGAATCAGCCTGCCGAGCCGGCCCCGGCTAATGGTATCACTTCGCAGAATCTCAAACCGGAACATCAACCTCAGGCCTGAACCATCAGCATCTTGCCAGCGTGACCAACACCGACCACTGCCCGCGCAACAACCATCCGCTCCAGAACCGCGCCACTGTTGACAATCGCATCCCGGACGATTGACTCTCTGACCGTTACATCCGGGCCCAGCGACACATTGGGACCGATGATTGAGCTCTCAACACGGGCCGAATCGTCAATGAAGACCGGCGGAATTATAATGCATCCCTTGCGCGGCCGGAAATGGCAGTTCCGCCTGAGTAGAAATCTGTTCGTTTCCAGTATCGCCGCGACCGTGCCGCAGTCTAGCCACCGCTCAATCCTTATCGGCCTGATTGCTACTCCGGACCGCGCAAGCTCCTGAAGCGTCCAGGTAAATGGATATTCTCCCTTTTCCTTCCGGCCGCTCCTTATCAGCTGGGTAAGCCTTTCAAAAAGGAGCGCAGAGTCGGCAAGATAGTAAATGCCGACAATCGCCAGATTACTTTTCGGCCGCTGGGGCTTCTCCACAATACGGGTGATAACCCTGCCCTTCAGTTCCACCACGCCGAACCTCCGGGGG